>JAPUFN010000234.1 GCA_027293665.1 Gammaproteobacteria bacterium
GTATCCAGCGACCTGACCTGCCAACCGTCGAGGAGCCACGTGGGCATCGCAAAGCCTGCAGCAAAACCCGGTAACAACCGATCCAGGAATCGCCGAACCTCCGCCCAGGGGTCAGCCACGCTAACGGCCAGCCGACTGAGCTCGCTGCTTTTCATACCGAGCAATTCCTGGGCAGTGCCAAGATCGGTGAACACAACTGCACCGGCGCTGCCCTCGAAGATGGCGGACACAGAATATTCAACTCCGGCGACGCTGAACTTTTCCGCAACGCCCATACCCAGCGACGCGCTCGCCACGACACTGCGTGGCACCAGGAAGGTTGCGGCGCCGCGTGCTCCAGCGGCGAGATCGCCCGCGAGCGCATCGACGCCGATCACGCTTACGCCACGCTCGCGCAGGTGTATTTCGCCTTCCACGATCGGCATGAGCCAGCGGATCTCGGGATGCTCCCCCGCACGCCACGCCCGCCGCAGGCTGAAATAATCTGCCGCGCTCAAGCCGGGTTTCTCGAGCAGAAAAGAGACGTTTGCAAGATGCGCGGGTGTCACGCTTTCAAGCGAGGCGTTCACCCGCAGGCTGATCTGGTGTACGGCCACTACCGAGGCGATTCCCAGCGCGATACCCGTCCAGACTGTCAACGTGCTCCACGGTGTGCGCAACAGAAACCGAATCTGACTCAGCTCGAGCAGCTTCATCACAGCAGAGTTGCGCCTTTCATGGCGCCAGACGCACGATCTGATCCGCCTGTGCGGCGATGGACTCATTATGGGTTGCAAGCACCATAGCGCTGCCCAACGCCCTGACCTGACCGATGAGTAGATCGACTACGTGCTCAGCGTTCTCGGCATCCAGATTGCCTGTTGGCTCATCGGCCAGCACCAGCACCGGCTGGTGTGCCAGCGCCCGCGCGATCGCCGTGCGTTGTTGCTCGCCACCGGAGAGGTGGTCTGGAAAATCATCCAACCTGTCCGCAAGCCCGAGTGTCGACAAGCGGCCGAGCGCTTCGTCCGATAATCGTTGCAGACCGTTGAGTTCCAGCGGCAGAAGCACATTTTCCCGGACTGTCAACGTCGGCACGAGATTGAAAAACTGAAAGACATATCCAATGTAGCGCCGACGCAGTCGTGTTCGCGCAGCCTGTGACAGCTCATCGATAACGATCACCTCATCACCAGATGCGGCAGCAGTCCGTAACAACAGATGGCCGCTGTCCGGCAACAGCGTCCCGGCGAGCAGATTCAGGAGCGTCGACTTACCCGAACCGCTCGGTCCAGTGAGCGCGAGAACTTCGCCGGGGCCGATTGTCAATGATTCGGCGCTGAGCACGCTGCGCGTGTCGGCGCCATCGGGAAAACTTTTTGACACGTTGGCAACCCGCAGGATCCAGTTCATCGCAATGGCTGCATCCCCTGAGAGCTCAGCTCCAGCGTCAGTTCACCGATATGCTCTTCGCGGGCAACTGCCGTGCGGATCTCGCTAACCCCGGCATAGCCTGCCAGGCTCGACAGCGTGACAAGCGTCGGCGAGATCATCTGCCAGCGTCCGGCGTGCCCCTCGGCGAGCGCGGCTGCCGGGGTGACCCACTGGGAATCCGCGGTCTCCCAGGCATGGGCTGCGGTCTCCTGACCGGCAGGCATCACGGCGATGAAAAACCGGGTATCAAATCTTCGGGGTGCGCTCTCCGGCGTCAGCCAGTGACTGAAATATTGCATAGCGTCGGCAGCCAGTTGCAGCCCCTCCTGCCGGCACAGGGTCTCCATGCTGAGCTCGCCGTGGATAAGCTGCTGACGGTAATCGTTGAACCGCGAAACCTCGGATTCATCCAGCAACTCGAGAGTTTTATCTACCCGCCGGGCGAGCAATACTCCAGCCTCTTCGAAACATTCCCTGATCGCTGCGACCCAGTAGCGCAGGCCACCGCCGCTGACACCGAGCTGAGCATTCGCAGACGCCTCATCGCAACCGTCGACAAATTCCGGCAGAAAATCCTGTTGATCGACTTTGCCGCCGGGGAAGACATGCAGGTCCGGGAAATCGACACCGCCGGGACGCTGCATCATAAAAACCTCCGGACCCGCCGAACTTGATCTCAACAAGATGATGGAAGCTGCGAGTCGAATGTTGTCCCGAATCAGTGCTTGCATGAATTTGATATCACCTTGCCATCTCTTGTCAGTTATCGAGTTCAGCGATACATTTAGTGAGGCACTTTGACTTGAACGCCATACCCTGGGGGTATTGGGGATGAAAGAACAACCCTACAAATATATGGTCCGTCTTCCTGCACACATGCGGGACCTCATTGCCGAGTCAGCACGACACTACCGACGTAGTATGAACTCAGACATTGTAGCGCGTCTCCATGAGTCATTCAGTGGCCTCTCCGACACGCCGCGAGATGATTTCACACCATCGCTCCATGCAAAATTCGAATCGCTTTTTCGCACAGGTCTGACAACACAAGAGGAGCAGCTGATCCGCAGCTATCGACGTCTTTCCTCGGTCAAACGAGACGCCTTGCAGAGTCTGCTCGGATAGCGCCAGTCATGACCGAATTCGCTCTCGCACCCTATCACCATCCGACAACCGTGGTTTTCATCGATGACAACGAGTCGTTTCTGCGCACGCTGGATCTCGAACTTCCTGGCGGTTGGGCGTGTAAAACATTCACAGACCCCCAGATTGCTCTGGATTTCGTGCAGCGCGCACCCACACTGCCACCTCTCATGGATCGTTGCTTTACGATGCAACGGCGTTCTCCGTCCGAAGCGTTGATCCATCTCGATCTGAATCTGATCGCCCAGGAGATCAACCATCGAGACCGGTTCGCCCGCATCTCCGTCGTCGTCGTGGACTACGCGATGCCGGTGATCAACGGGCTGGAATTTTGCGCAGCACTAACGGACCCTCTGTTACAAAAAGCAATGCTGACAGGTGTTGCGGATGAGAAGATTGCGGTTGCAGCGTTCAATGCAGGCCTCATCCAGCGCTTCATCCCGAAACAGAACAACACGGGCATCAACGTCATTATGGATTTTATCGATGATCTCCAGCAGGAGTACTTCAGTCAGTACACCGCTCGTTTGAAAACAACGCTGGCCATCGACCCACCAAGATTTCTCACTGAACCAGCAATTGCCACGTATGTTGAGGCGCTGATGCAAAGCGAGGGTTTGATCGAGTACTACCTCGTAGATGACCCACCAGGCCTCATGCTGCTGCAGGCAAACGGTAAGATCTGGCGTCTGGTCGTGCTCGGCGAAGAGGAAATGCGCCGACAGGCACATTATGCAGCTGAGCACGCAGCACCGGAGCCCATACTGAGCGCAATGAATAAAGGCACGAAGATGGGTTTGTTCGTCGGCGACTCGCCGGAAAACTATTTTGGTGACGAACGCTTCCCGTGGCAGGAAACCGTGCGGGATGCACACCACCTGCAGGGTGCCGACAACGAAAACTGGTACCTGGCCCTCTGGCGCGACACACCACCAGACATCGATTTCGATCCTGCAAGCTCTTCGTACAATTCTTATCTGGCCACGCTATGAGTTCTTGAACTCATAGGCTTAAGACTTTAACGCCGCAGGTGCCCCGGCAAAACGGCGTGCTCAACACCTTCGAACAGCAATTCCGTCAGCAGCGCAAGCACTGCTGCTGGAACCGCGCCCTGCAGGATCAGCCCCATGTCGTTGAGCGCAAGACCGGTAACGATCGGATCGCCAAGACCACCTGCGCCGATGAAAGCTGCCAGGGTCGCGGTGCCGATGCTGATGACGGCGGCCGTGCGAATTCCCGCCAGCATGCTCGGAAGTGACAAAGGTACGAACAGATATCTGACCTGCTCGTTGTCGGTCAGGCCCATCGCAACGGCAACCCTGATCAGAGTCGGGTCAATGGTGGTGAGTGCCGTCAACGAGTTTCTGAGTATCGGCAACAGCGAGTAGAGGAAGAGTGCGATCACCGCCGGCAACATGCCGATTCCGAATACAGGAATCATGAGCGCGAGCAGTGCGATCGACGGTACAGTCTGCAGCAAACCGCAAGCGTATGTCACCGTGCGCGCGACAGCCGGCATGCGAAACACCGCAAGGCTGAGCCCGATGCCGACGACCACCGACCCGGCCAGAGCGATGAGCGTCAACTTGAGGTGTTGAACAGTATTCTCGATCAGCGAGGACCAGATACCGTCGTCCACGACTCGCACGCCCGCAAGACCCTGCGCCACCAAAAACTCGTTCGCCACGCTCGCAAACGATCGGCCACTGACTACCACCTGCGCGTTGAGTCCTCGCATCTGCGAGTCATCGATTCGACCGGCGAGCTGCAGAAGAGCAGTTCGCGCACGCTCAGGAAGTTCATCGCGGATGAGGGGTACGGCCAGATATTGTGGAAAGTAACGCTTGTCATCTTCGAGCAGGACGAGGTCGTAGCGTTCGAGCTCACCATCGGTCGAATAAGCATCGGTAATATCGATGATGCCGTCTTCGACGGCCTGATAAGCCAACCCATGCTCGATGCCCGAAACCGCCGGGTCCAGCGCGTAGGTCGCAACCAGCCCGGGCCAGCCGTCTTCGCGCTCGAGAAATTCGTGACTGACGACGACGTTCAGGTCGTCATGCTCGCCGATGTCGCCGATTGTCCGCAGTCCCAACTGCACGGCCGTGGCCTGCCGGACAGCCATTGCATAGGTATTGTTGAAACCGAAGGCAGCGAGCAGGCTTAAGCCCTGTTCGGCAAGCGCGGCGTCGATTTCCACGAGCGTTGTAATCTCCGGCGCGGACAGAATTACCTGGCTGAGCGTGCCTGTGTACTCCACGTAGAGATCGATTTCGTCGTTGACCAGCGCCTCGAAGCAGATGAGCGTGCCACCGAGCCCGAAGCGTCGCTCGACGTCAAAACCCGCCTCCTCCAGAATCTGAGCGGCAATTTCTCCCAGCAGATACGATTCGTTGAAGTTCTTGCTGGCGACCCGGATCGATGGCGCGTCCGCTGCAAACGAAGTACCGGAAATCCCGCCAACCAGCAGCGCGACGACCAGGCCACGCAGCAGACCACCAGCGCAGACGGACATCGGGTACCGATTGCGCACTTACAACTGGTCCCGCAGTAGCCTGGCTACATACTCATCTGCCGGTGCCGCTACCACATCCTGCGTCGGACCAGACTGTGAAATCCTGCCCGCATTGACAATGACCAGGTGGCTGGCCAACCGGACCGCCTCTCGCATATCGTGGGTAACGAGCAGTGTGCTGACGCCTTCGTGCTCCTGGACGAACTGAAAGCGTTCGTAGATTTCTACCCGGGTAATCGGATCCACGGCCGAAAACGGTTCATCGAGGAGCAGAAGATTCGGCTTGAGCATCAATGCCCGGCACAATCCCACACGCTGCTGCTGGCCACCGGAAAGTTCTGCGGGGTAGCGCTGCGAGACCTCTTCAGAGAGGCCCATCTGCCCCAGCAGCTCAACATAGCGTTCCTGCATTGCTGTTTCAGACCAGTTCTCGAGCCTTGCGAGCAACAACACGTTGTCGCGATTGGTCATATGAGGAAATAAACCGGCTCCCTGCACGGAGTATCCAATGCCGCGCCGGAAGTGGACCCGATCCTCAGGGATAGCAGCACCGAACACGCGCACTTCACCGCAATCCGGATCCAGCACCGCGTTTACCAGCTGCAGCAGTGTGGTTTTTCCGCTACCGCTCTCACCGACGACGGCCGTCGTCACTGACTTCGGTAGCGCGAGGTGGACGTCGTCAAGAACGTTTTGACCAGGCAGAAAAGCTTTGCTGACTCCGGAGAGTTCGACGCAATAGGTCACAGTGGATATCGCCCAGCCAGACTACTGGCGTGTTCCGCCAGCGCATCGAGCAGCCGGATTCGCCGCTCGCTCTCAGCGGCATTAGCGCAATCGGTGCCAGTGTCTTGCAGTCGCAGCTCTTCAATTCGCTGCGTATACGTCTGCAGCGTTAACCACGGAGCGGTTTCGGTATGTAGTTTGGTCGTCACGAATTCCCGCCATTGGGCAGCTTCTGCATCACTCAACAGTTCGTTGAAATCCCGCGCTTTGAGCCGCTGGCTCAGACTCAGGAGCCGTTTATCGTCATAATCCAGATCCAGCCAGTCGCCCACCTGCAATCGCTCCTGCAACGAAGCACAACGACTGCGATCGGAATCCTGCAGGAATGCATCGTACAACGCAGCTTCTGGATCGATCGCCGCAGGCTGCTCGCGGTCGCGGTAGACGCGCGCAATCTTCTGCACGATTCCGGGTTTCTGCAAGCGCCGTTTGCGCTCTTCTATCGCTTTTTTGTCGAATCCAATTGTCGAAAAATTCTCCTCGGTCATCACTTCGAGACCCACGACAAAGGGACAGCGATTTATTCTGATTTCTTTGAGCGGTGGACGCTGCTTTGCGCCTGGTGTAAATAGATTCTCACGGATCTGCTCGGGCGGCCATTGCAGGAGCGGCTCGATATCTTGGCTCAGGTCGGCAACGATTATGGAGTTGCTGTTCGTGGGATGGCGACAGACCGATACCACGGGTGCGCTACAGTATCGCTCACGCGGATACATGCCCGATACATGAAGACAGATTCGCGATCCATAAGGTTCGAGTAATTTTCTGGCCTGCTTCTTGAAGCGTAGATTGAAGTAATAATCGTAGAGTCTGGGTTGTGCTG
The DNA here is from genome assembly GCA_027293665.1 of Gammaproteobacteria bacterium. Classification (GTDB taxonomy): domain Bacteria; phylum Pseudomonadota; class Gammaproteobacteria; order Pseudomonadales; family Azotimanducaceae; genus SZUA-309. The sequence goes on from JAPUFN010000234.1 coordinate 6,681, forward strand.
TTTTGATGAGCTTCGCCAGAGCCACGGTTGCGCGAACGTCGGAGAGTGCGTCGTGTGCATTGCCGTGCTCGAGACCATTGGCTTTCGTCAACAGCTCCAGCCTGTAAACGGGTAAGCCCTCCTCCGTTTCCGGCCATTCAATGCCATCGCGTCGCAACGCGCCGCACGCTCGAACGAGATCGATGATGTCCCAGCGTGAATTGCCGTTCTGCCATTCCCGCGCATACGGTTCGAGCAGCATTCGATAGAAGCCGTTGCGGATGAACTCATCATCAAATCGCAGGCTGTTGTAGCCAACGACACAGGTCTCAGCCTGGCTGAATAGCGCCTGCACCCGAGTGAGCATCTGCCACTCGCTGATGCCTTCGCGCAACGTGAGCGAAGGCGTAATACCCGTGACGAGGGTTGCATCAGGTGCGGGCAAGACGTCATCGGCCAGTTTGACGTAAGTGCAATACTCATCGCCAATGGGGTTGAGATCCATATCCGTGCGAAATCCGGCGAACTGGACCACACGATCCCAACGAGTTTGTGTCCCTGATGTTTCCAGATCGTACCAATAGAGACTGTTTGACATAGATTCGCTGCAGATGTGTTAATCAGATCAGTTGCTTTCGGTGAGTGCCGTTGGCAACCTTGCGGCCAGATAACCGGGTTACGGGTCGTTAATGTCCTTCGCAGGCACTTTTTCAATCAAGTCGTTCAAGCAACTCGCCTTTCCAGCGGGCCCCATCCTTGCCTTAGCGGCAGCATACCTCATGTCAGCCGGCGGATTCTCTGCGGATGCGTCGATCACGTTGGGGGTCACCGTGATCTGCATTGTCTGGTGGGTGTTCGAACCCATTCCTATTCCGGCCACTTCGTTCATTCCCCTCGGGCTCCTGCCGCTGCTTGGCGTGCTGCAACCTGTTGAAGTGGCGGAAGCCTACGGTAGCCCACTCATCCTGTTGCTCCTCGGCGGTTTCATCCTCGCAACGGCGCTTGAAAAAAACCACGCCCACCGGCGAATCGCGCTCACCATGGTGCGCGCATTTGGCGGCACATCAAGCCGCAGGCTGGTTTTCGGCTTCATGGCTGCCGCCGCATTGATGAGCATGTGGATTTCGAACACGGCAACAACGCTCATGCTTCTGCCGGTTGCGCTGGCGACGCTGGAGAAGTCTGACGACCCGCAGCTTGCGACGCCACTGCTGTTGGGAATCGCCTATGCTGCAAGCATTGGCGGGGTCGGCACCCCCATTGGCACGCCGCCCAATGTCGTTTTCATGGGGGTTTATGAGAACACAGTCGGGGAACAGATTGGGTTTCTCACCTGGATGAGTTGGGCGTTACCGGTGGTGTTCGTCTTCCTTCCTCTCATGGCGTTGTGGCTCACCCGGAACCTGCGCCACGAAGGCGCGGTTTCGCTCCCCGAAGTCGGCAGATGGCAGGCGGGCGAAGTGCGGGTGCTGATGGTTTTCGCACTGACCGCGTTCTTCTGGATAACCCGCAAGCAACCCTTCGGTGGTTGGAGCGAGTTGTTCTCACTAGGCCAGACTAACGATGCAATGGTCGCCCTGCTTGCAGTCGTCGTCATGTTTATCGTACCCAACGGCAAAGGCGAAAAGTTGCTCGACTGGGAGACGGCGACGCGAATTCCCTGGGGCATGTTGATTCTCTTTGGCGCCGGAATCACGATCGCCTCCGCGTTCACCGCTTCGGGTTTGAGTCAGACAATTGGCGATGGCCTTTCCGGTATTGCTGAGCTTCCC
>JAPUFN010000235.1 GCA_027293665.1 Gammaproteobacteria bacterium
CCGGTTCGACACCGAAAAAGGCCAGTACCTCGAGCGGCTTGCTGGTCGCGTCACGCTGCCGATCCGCTGTGCTGCGACCCTCTTGCGCCAGTGTGTCCTGCAATAAATCCGCTCGGGCGGGATTGCTGCAGAACGCGAAGAGGACAATGCAGGCGATCTGAGAAGCGCGGCTGAGCATGGCCCATTTTAGACGTGAATCCTAAGGATGTACGCCGCAATTTGCGCTTCACGCAGTGACTCTTCCGCAAGCTATCTGGATAATGGCGCGCCCGATGGAAGCAACAGATGTTTAGAAACGTACGCCTGTACCGACTACACAGTGACTGGCCGGAGTCTGCGGAGGAACTTGCCGGGAAACTCCTCAATGTGGCCTTCAAACCCTGTGGTTCGTTGACCGAGCGCAGTACCGGCTGGGAGGCACCGGGGGGTGAGTCTGAGACTATCCTGGTAAGACGTCTCGGCGGTGCGGACCTCGTGCGCCTGCGCAGTCAGACCCGACTCTTACCGCCCGCAGCGATCAACGAAGCGCTGGAGGAGCGGATCAGAGAATTCCGCAAGCGAACCCAGCGCGGCCCGGACCGGAAGGAAAAACGTGAACTCAAAGACGAAGTCCACGCTGAACTCGTGCCGCAGGCTTTGCTGAAGTCTGAGCGAACCTGGGGGTTTTACCTGGCTAGTGAAAAGCTGATCGGCATTGATACAGCCTCAGATACTCAGGCCGAGCGGTTTCTGGAAACGCTGCGAGATGCGCTGGCCACGCTGCAGGTAACGCCGCTGGCGTTCAAACAGTCGCTCGCTGGCTTGCTTACCAGAATCTTCCTCGGTCAAGGTCCGGCTGGTTTTGTGCCTGGGCGCGAATGCAGAATGCTGGATCCGTCCGTGGGCGGCGCCTCGGTCAACTGGCTGGACATCGAGTTGACGGATGCCAGCGTACGCAGACACGTGCGGGAAGGGCTCAGACTCGATCGCCTTGCCGTCGTATTTAATGATCTGTTGAGTTGCGTAATCGACCAGGAAGGCGTCTTGCGCAAACTCAAGCTCCAGGGTCTCGACACCGCCGGTCCCGAATACGATGCCGGTGATAATGACGAGCCATTGGCGCGCCTGGATGCTGAATTCGCGATCCTGACCGGTACGCTGCGCCGCTTGCTTGCAGCGTTGCAGAAACAGCTTGGGGGTTATGACTGAGGTATCAGACTGATAATAATGACATTCATTATTTGTAAAGATAGACTCTTGTAAACCTGGACAGTCGTTTGAATAAAGGGAATCTGCTATGCAAAGCCTTCGAACACCCGATGATCGATTCGCCAATCTCGATGGTTATCCATTCACCGCTCGCTACACCGACGTGCCTGATCCCGACGGTGGGGATGATCTGCGGATGCATTACCTGGACGAAGGACCCGACGATGGTGAATTGATTCTCTGCCTGCATGGTCAGCCTACCTGGTCCTATCTCTATCGATTCATGATTCCGCTGTTTGTCGCCGAGGGCTATCGGGTCGTTGCGCCGGATTTCATCGGCTTTGGTAAGTCGGACAAACCTGTCCGGCGCTCGGATTACACTTATGCTCGGCATGTCGCCTGGCTGAAAGCGTTGCTGAAAAATCTCGATCTGCAGGCGATCACGTTGCTCTGCCAGGATTGGGGTGGCCTCATCGGTTTGCGTGTCGCCTCCGAGATGCCGGATCGCTTCGCGCGGATCATCACCGCCAATACGGGCTTGCCCGACGCGGCAGGGATCGAGGGCGAGAAGGTGGCCGAGATCAGCGATCGGATGCGTGCCTACTTTGAGTCCCTGCCGGTGCACCTCACTGCGCCTGACATGGGTGCAGCCATGATCACGGACAAATCCGGCATGGGCTTTCTGCACTGGGTGAAATTTTGCGCCGAAACACCGCAACTGCGGGTCAGCGACGTCGTCAGTTTCAGCTCCGGTGGCTCGCTCGGTGACGCGCAGGCGGCTGCCTACGATGCACCTTTTCCGGAGGACGACTACATGGCAGGAGCGCGGCAATTTCCAAGTCTCGTGCCCATCATGCCTGACAACCCGGCGATTGCCGCCAATCGTGAGGCCTGGAAGGTGCTGGAGAGTTGGCAGAAGCCATTTTTTACCGCATTCAGTGATTCAGATCCCGTGACGGCCGGGGCCCATGTGCGCTTCCAGGAGACTGTGCCGGGCGCGAAGAACCAGCAACACGTTACGATCGAAGGCGCCGGGCATTTTTTGCAGGAGCAGGCACCCGATGCGCTCGCAGCAGCAGCGCTGCAGTTCATGCGGGACAACCCGCTGTAGTTCAAGCGGGACAACCCGCTGTAGTTGATTCCGCCGGTTGCTTCAGCTGGCCGAACGGGTCGCGTGCGTGGGTGGTATTTCACAGATCCGCTCCATCCGCACCTCGCCGATGCGCGGATAATTCCACACCAGTTGCGCGCTTTGCAGTTCCCGCGTAACGATGGTGTACGGCAGGCCGAACGGGTGAAATTTCATCACGCCGTCCTCCCAGTCAATGGCGACCCAGGTGTTGACACAACTTGGCGGTTCGATGTCCCGCGAGCCGTTGGCCAGCGTACCATCGGTAATAAAATCGTGGATGATACCGCCTGCGGTCACGACAGCGCGGTTACCGCACTGCTCGATCCGTTCGACGTGATCGAAGCCGGCGGGGGAGGTACTGCGCCACAGGCCGCGGATATCAACGACGCCCGCGGCAAGTGGTTCGGTGCAATTTGCCAGAACCGGCATTGGCCACTGTGTCCAGCCACAACCCGGCGTGAATGCTTTTGGAATGTCAGCGGCACCCGGCCCGCTGCCGTCGAGTACCGGCAGGTCGCAGTAATTTACAGCCGCGCCGCTGCTGGCAAAGACTCGTGCTTCGGTGGTGTCGGCAGGTCGCGGGTAGCCAAAGAGAACCCCTGCGAGCATCGCGATGGCTAGCAGCAGCATGCCGATTACTCGGATCAGGAGTTTCATGCTCGATGCGACCTTGTTTTGGCCCGTTATTCGGCTTTATTCGACGTTGTTTGCGCGGCAGTATATCGGCTAAAATAATGGGTGTCATTAAAATTGCACCTGTGCCATGAATCAACGTTCCGCTCAGTTTGCCGATCAGGGTGGGGTTGCGTCCATGGACCCATCGCCACTCGTCCGCTGGATAACCTCAGCCTTTATGCGTCGTATCGCGGCTGAAGGTGGTCTGCTGCAACGCCGCGCGAAAACCGAGACCGCCCGTCGCAAATCCGGCAAACCGCATGTCGTGGAATACTTCCATCAGGTAGACGACGGCTACAGTCATCTCGCTGCTCAATTGCTGCAACCCCTGCTTGCGACCTACGAGGTGGAGCTGGTGTGTCACCTGGTGGCAGGTCCGGCAGGCAACAACTCCCCGGAACCCGAGCTGTTGCTCGACCTTTCACGTTACGAGGCAACCCGGGTGGCGCCTCACTACGGACTGCAATTCCCGCCAGACCCGGGTAAACCGGAAGCGGCTGCTGTGCAACTTGCGCAGAGGGCGCTTGCCGCCACGGATGCTGACACGTTTGCGGAGTTCGCAGTCAGCACGGGGGATGCGCTGTGGTCGGAAGGCACCGCGCAGTTGTCAGGCCTCGTTGCTGACTCGGTGGCGCAGAGCCGGCTCGCTGCAGGCAATGCGCGTCGCGCGAAACTCGGCCACTACTCAGGCGGCATGTTCTACTACGCTGGCGAATGGTA
>JAPUFN010000236.1 GCA_027293665.1 Gammaproteobacteria bacterium
ACCGCATGGCGCTCATCGATCCGGATCTGTTGTCCGCCAACAAGCGGATCATCAACCTGGGAATGGAACTCATGGGGGCGCGGACACTGCAGCGGCTTGCCGCGGAGAACGACGTGCGTGGTCACAATACCCGTGCGGCGCGAGACTACGGCATCTCGGTTCGTGAACACGGCCTCAAGGCCACGTTGCGGGCAAGAGATGCCAAATTCGGCGACGGTCGTGCGCGCGTCAACGGCCCGGAATTACGTGACGCGGAAGGCAGGCTCCTCGACTGAGCTTCAGTCCGATTTCTGCCCGGGTAACAATTCGCTCAATCGCTGTTCCACACGACTCCGGATAATATCGAATGCCTCGGATTGCGATTTTGCGGCGATCTCTGCGAGTTCGCGCATATTTGCGAGTGCCTCGTCAAAAGCTTCGCGCGCCAACTCTGACTGGCGTTGCATGGCTTCACCCGGTGTTGCTGGTGTTCCCTGCTCCATCGTCTGCCGCCAGCGCTCGATGGTGGACTCGAGAATTCCACGCTGCTGCTCAGCCACCGCCTGCCAACCCTGCACCAGCGTTTCATTGGCCTGGCGTACTGCCTCGATGTTCTGCCGCTCAGCATCGAGCAGGCTCTCCATATCGATACCAGGAATCTGCATCTGCTTGAACAACGACTCGATGTCGAGACTCGGCAGTCCGAATGGTGAACTGGCAGTCTCATCCTGCGAATTTTTCTGTGTCATTTTTCTCCCCCTGCGCGAGCCGCACCTTACGACCTCATGCGCGACCTTATGCGGCTCGCAATCCACGCCGTCTTCAGCCTTGCGGACACAATAGCATTCTGTCCTCACGCACGTACAATGCTCTGCGCCCGCCGCAAGTGCGGGTTTTCAACCACCGGAGAGTCACAACGGTCGTCGGCAACGCCTCTGTATAGACATGGATCCATTTTCCCAGGCAGCACTTGGCGCCGTCGTCGCGCAGAGTATTACAAGCGCGACCCTTGACGATCGCAGGATTGGCTATCGGGCTGCCGTGTACGGTGCCATGGTGGGTGCAATGCCGGATATCGATGTATTTTTCTCAATCAACGGCGATTTCATAGATCAATTACTGACGCACCGGGGGATTACCCATTCACTATTTTTCGCACCGGTCGTGGGTCCCGTGCTCGGCTGGCTGGTCTGGCGCAGGGAGCGACGCAAAGATCCGAGCGTTGGTCGCCGGGAGTTGCGCTACTGGATCATCGCACTCTCGCTTGCGATCCTTTCGCATCCGCTGCTCGATCTACTGACAACCTACGGCACGCAACTGCTTTTGCCGTTCAGTGATGCAAGGTTTGCGATCAACGCAATGCCGATTATCGATCCGTTGTATACCGCACTGCTGATCGGCGGCCTGCTGCTTGCCCGATTGTGGCCTGACAAAGCCCTGATGCACACCATTGCACTCAGTACACTCTTCGTGTCGTCAAGCTACCTCGGCTACGGCTGGTGGCTGAACCGGCAAGCGGAGGGCTACGCAATCGCGCAACTGCAGGCTGCCGGAATTGAGAATGCTCGAGTGAGTGCGTTTCCCACGATCCTGCAGGTGCACTACCGGCGTGTGGTTGCGCGCCTGCCCGATCAGGACATGGTTGGCTTCATCTCAATGTGGCAGCCGTGCGACATCCCCTGGCAAACTGCACCCACGGCCGATGCGGCACTGCTGGTCGACTATATGCAAAGCCGGTAAGGTAGAGTATTCGACTGGTTCACCATGGGCTGGGCAAACTACGACCTCAAACCCGACCTCAAAGCGGCCGGCTCCGGTTGGCGACTACTTGCAACCGATCTGCGTTATGGCTTCGACACCGATCCACTGAAAAGCGTATTCTCCATGAACGCACAGCTTGCGCCCGACGGCCAGCTGGCGGGGCCGGTTTTGCCCGGCCGTAATGGCGTTTCTGCCGAACGCGGCTCACTCACCGCACTCCTGAATTCGACTTATTCACCGGCATGCCAGCCGGAGCAGAAAGCGCTATGAAGGTTCGAGCAACCCGTCTGCCAGGTGTGCCAGATCGTCTGATGCGATTTTTCAGTGTATCAAGCAGAATGCAGTTGCAGAGCAAACGATTGCGGGGATAAACCTTGAGTGCAGCAGACAGCAGCGAAACGGTAAAACCGCCGCGTCCGGCAAGCTTGGTCGATGTCGCCGCCGGCATTGTCCCCACCGTACTTCTTCTGGCGCTTTCCGTACTCATTTTCGGCGCAGACTCATCCCAGGGTGCGAATCAGATTGCACTGGCCATCGGTGCTGTAATCGCCACGGTAATCGGCATCAAAAACGGCCATCGTTGGAAAGTTATCGAAGAGAACATCGTCAATGGCATAGCGACCGCGCTACCGGCAATCCTGATTTTGTTTTCCGTGGGTTCTCTGATTGGAGTCTGGATGCTCTCCGGCACCGTACCGACGATGATCTACTACGGGTTGCTGCTGCTCGACCCGAGCATTTTCTATCCGGCGACCTGTCTGCTGTGTGCCATCACCGCATTGTCTATCGGCAGTTCATGGACCGTTGCCGGTACTCTGGGCGTCGGTTTGATCGGGATCGCGGCCGGCTTGAATCTATCGCTCGAGATCACCGCCGGCGCCATTATCTCCGGTGCTTATTTCGGTGACAAAATGTCACCATTATCGGATACGACCAATCTCGCACCGGCGGTCACCGGGATCGACATATTCACCCACATTCGGCACATGGTGTGGACCACCGCACCAAGCTTCGTGTTTGCTCTGATTGTTTTCAGTCTGATCGGATTGACGGGCTCGAGCGAAGAACCCGCGGATTCGATTGCCGCAACACTCGACACGATCGATGCAATGTTCGAAATCAATGTCGCGATGCTCCTACCTGTGGCCGTGGTCGTATACATGGCGGTCAAGGGCTTCCCCGCAATCGCCTCAATTTTATCCGGAGTGCTGGCGGGCGTACTCCTGGCCGTGATTTTGCAGCAGCCTGTGCTGCGCGGTCTCGCCGACGATGCGAGCCTGAACGACGCAACCGCTATGGTGAAAGCAGTCTGGATCGTCCTCTTCAATGGGTTCACCGCGTCGACTGGTAATGCAAATCTGGATTCGCTACTTACCCGCGGCGGCATGAGTTCCATGCTGTCCACTGTGTGGCTGGTAATTGCCGCGATGTGCTTCGGCGCGGCAATGGAGAAGGCTGGCATACTCGAGCGCCTGGTTAAAATGCTCGTGTCCACCGCCAGTTCTACTGGCGCCCTGATTGCGACGACGCTCGGTACGGCATTTGGCGTCAACGTGCTTGCCGCCGACCAGTACATGGCGATTGTCCTGCCCGGCCGCATGTTCAAGGATACCTATCGCGAACGCGGCCTCCACATGAAGAACCTGTCACGCACGCTGGAGGATTCGGCTACCATTACCTCACCACTCATCCCGTGGAATACCTGTGGCGCCTACATGGCGGCAACGCTTGGGGTGGCGACGATCGCCTATCTACCTTTCTGCTTTTTCAATTTGATCAACCCGGTCATTGCGGCAGCCTACGGCTACGCCAACTTCAAGATCGAGCCTGCGCAAGATGAGGAACTGATAAGCCAGGCAGCCTGAGCAACCGCAGCATCATTCGTTTAGGCCGTTGAGACGAACCGCTTCACGCAGGCCTTCGAGGATCAGATCCGGCACTACTTCATCAAATAAGTCCTGGCCATCGAAGAGGCGAGCAAAGCCGCCCGTACCGATCACAACGGGAGGATCATCGGCGAACGCCTCCTGCGTCATTCGCGCCACGAGTTCCTTCACCATGCCGACGTTGCTCCAGTAGAGTCCATTCTGGATGCTCTCAATCGTGGTTTTACCGATCGCAGAGGTCACAGGAACAATTTCAACAGACGGTAACTGAGCGGTTTTCTCCTCCAGCGCATCCATAGACAGACGAACTCCGGGAATGATGTTGCCACCCAGGAACTCCGGTGATTTGCTGATTGCACAAACTGTCGTCGCGGTGCCGAAGTCAATCACGATCAGATTGCGATCCGGGTGCAGTTTCACCGCCCCGATGGCGTCCGCAATTCGATCCGCACCGACCTCTTTGGGATCCTTGTAACCGATTTTAAGCCCAGTCTTGATGCCCGGCCGCATAATCAGGGGATCGATTTCGAAATATTTCTGACAGCAGGAACGCAGAGAGTAGAGCATGTCGGGAACCACACAGCAGATGGCAATCTGCTCGATCTCATCGGGCTCCACACCGTTTTCGCGCAAGGCACTGCGCAGGAAAATACCAAGCTCGTCGGAGGAACTTCGCACTATGGAGGTCCGTCGAAACTGCAGCGTTAACTTGTCTGCGACGTAGATTCCGCAGTAGATCTGACTGTTCCCGACGTCTAAACAGAGCAACATGGACGCGTCTCCTCCTTCCCCAGGATCCTGCAGTCACGCGGGAGGCGTCGCTCGGAGGAAACCGGGCCTGCGACAACCCAGTGCAATCGGGTACCTGTCCGCCGAGGATCAAGTCCAGCTATGACCGTGGCAACCTACCTGTGGTTGCCTGCGGGCAGTAGAATACCGATTGCCAACCGCAGCCGTCTACCTGGAAAGCTTATGCGCTCAATCAGCATTCTACTCCTGTCGCTACTGCTGAACGCCTGTTCGCCGAAATCACCGGACAATCCGCAGATGATGGCCGACCTGGTGATCATCAATGCCAGTGTCTACACGCTCGACTGGCCGGACCCGGCAGCCGACGGAACGCTTGCCCGCAGTGCGCCGCACGACGGCACATCCTGGCAGGCAGATGCACAGGCGGTGGCTATTGCAGACGGTAAGCTGATTGCGGTAGGGACCAATGAAGTGGCGCTGGCTTTACGCGGAGATGACACGCGGGTTATCAATGTCAATGGCGCGATCGTGTTACCAGGACTCGTCGACTCCCACACCCACATATTCAATCTCGGCGCCTCCCTCAGTCGGGTTAGCCTCTACGATGTGGCCACCGAAGAAGAAGCCGTTGCCCGCATCGTTGCCAAAGCAGCTGACGTACCCGCCGGTGAATGGATCATCGGCCAGGGCTGGGACGAAGGTGCGTGGGCCAATCGCTACCCGGATATGCGTCTATTGTCGACCGAAGTACCCGACCATC
>JAPUFN010000237.1 GCA_027293665.1 Gammaproteobacteria bacterium
TCCGCAGGTTCGATCTCGTATTCAGTGATCGAGCCGTCGCGCAATTCCACCACGTGGCTCGATGCATCGAGAGCGATTTCATCGAGCCCGTTGCTGTGCACCACCAGCACATGCTCGGCACCGAGGAGGCCTGAAACTTTCGCAAGTGTCTGTTGCCACTCGCGACTGAACACTCCGATGACCTGGCGTTTCGCACCTGCGGGATTCGTCAGTGGACCCAGCACATTCATCATCGTGCGCACTTGTAATTCCTGGCGCACCGGTGCCGCGAACCGCATCGCACTGTGGTGTGCCTGGGCGAAGATGAAGCCGACACCGACCTCACGGATACAGTGAGCAATCTGTTCTGGTGTCAGACTCAGATTGACCCCAGCTGCTTCGAGGACGTCCGCGCTGCCACTGTGGCTGGTCATCTTGCGATTACCGTGCTTTGCGACCTTGGCACCCGCCGCGGCCGCGACAAATGCCGCCGCCGTAGAAATGTTGAAGAGTTTCGCGCCGCTGCCACCGGTGCCGCAGGTATCTACCAGATAGTCCTCGGCGACGTCGACTTTCGTCGACAACGCACGCATTGTCTCGGCAGCGCCTGCTATCTCCTGTGGCGTTTCTCCCTTGACACGCATCGCCATCAGCAGACCGCCGATTTGGGCAGTTGTTGCCTGCCCCGACATCACCTGGGCGAAAACATCGCGAGTTTCGGCTTGCGTAAGGTCGTGTCCCTCAGCCAGTTGTGCCAGCGCGGACTGGATGTCCATCATCGCTCCCCTTCAAGAAATTCTGCAGCAGGTGGTGACCGGCGGTCGTGAATATCGACTCTGGATGAAACTGTACGCCTTCGATTGGAAACTCGCGATGACGCAATCCCATGATCTCATCGAGTTTGCCATCGAGTTCTGTCCAGGCGGTAATCTCGAGGCAGTCGGGTAGCGAGTCTTGCGCCACGATCAACGAATGATAGCGGGTTGCCTCGAATGGTTGCGGCAGACCTGCGAACACACCAAGTCCGTTGTGATGAATCATCGACGTCTTGCCGTGCATGACTTCACGTGCGCGTACCACGTCGCCGCCGAACACCTGGCCGATACTCTGGAAGCCGAGGCAGATTCCCAGGAGAGGCGTTTGAGGACCGAACTTCTTCACCACTTCCATGGAGATTCCCGCTTCGTTGGGCGTGCAGGGGCCGGGTGATATAACGATTTTTTCAGGCGCAGACGCCTCGATCTCGGCAAGTGTAATCTCGTCGTTACGATGTACTTCTACCGCAGCACCCAGTTCACCCAGATACTGCACGACGTTGTATGTGAAGGAATCGTAGTTGTCGATCATGAGCAGCATAGATAACGCATCCTATTGTTTCTAATACAGTTTGTGCGAGCAGAGGACCCCCCGCGGTACCCGTGGTTAGCGGGCTTGGAGGGGGGTTATCACAGATGTGTTTTGCAGGGATATGTGGGCTTGCGCCCACCAGCGCAGGGTGCGACTGAGATAGGCAGAGATGTCATTCGATTCTGGCAGCATCACAGCGCAATCATAGGAAGCTCGGCGTTGCTGGTAAAGCCCCAATTGCTGCGAAATACGCGAAATTGACTTGTTGCTGCACATTAGTTGTAGTGGTTCCGGGAGTCTGACCGCGCAGCAAATCCGAGTCGGTCTCTGACAGGGAGCTGCGGTGCCGATGAAGAGGCTGAAATCCATTTTCGTCATACTGGATAAACCCAAACATGCGCAGCGAGCCCTTGAGCGTGCCAGGGTAATTCAAGAGGCGTCATCTGCCCGCCTGCACCTGGTCTCTTTCATCTGGCTTGCCATGGTCGAGCACAAAAGTGTGTTCAATGCAGAGCAGCGCCGCATCCTGAAGAAAGCCGCGGTGCAGGAACGCAAGAAATGGCTGCGTCAATTGGTGGTGGACAGCAAACTCTCTGCCGCCGATGTCTCTTCTGAGGTGGTGTTCACTCGCAATATTGCATCCCGGGTGATCGATCGTATTGCGCTGGGCGATATCGATCTCGTCGTCAAGTCAGTCCACGCCCCTAATCATTCGGCACTCGACTGGCGGTTAATCCGGCAGTGCAGAAAACCCCTGCTGCTGGTGTCCACCCAGCCGGGCTACGCGACCGGCAACGTGCTCGCAGCACTCGCTCTGCGACACGCCGACCGTCGACACCGGGCCATGAATCGGCGCGTGCTGGATGCGGCTCAGCGTTTCGCCGACATGGCAGGCGGTAGAATGCATTGCATCAGTGCCGTTGAGTACCCATCGCGGGAAACCAATCCTGCCAGGCGTCATTCATCCTACCCACTGCGTTCAACTCAGGGACGGGATTTTCTTACCGTCGTCTCACAGGATTTCAACATGAGCGACATACGCGAGAAGCAGAGGTTGATGCATGAGGATACGAACAAACTGATGGAGGCGTTACTCGAATCTTATGACGTCCCCAGATCGCGCATCTTTTTGCCGGCCGGCAAGGTAGGACAAGTGGTTGCTGACACGGCGCACAAAATTGAAGCCGACCTCGTTGTGCTGGGTACCGGCGCACAACGAAATCAGGAAGAGGTGCTAATTGGCCATGCAGCCGAAAAAATTCTCGCGCGCACATCCTGCGATGTGCTCACTGTACAACCCTGAGTCCTTAGCCGGTTCTCGCACTCTGCGCAACAGGACCTGGGTTACAAGAACAAGGCCACGGCCTGCGGATCTATGATTCAATCCGCTAACGGCAATTTCCGCGGAGGAAGGCAAACTTGAATTCGGATCATTTGCGACTGGTGGAAAAATCCTTACTGCTTGGTGGTCGTGGGCTGCTGGGGCTGTATTTCATCGTGCCGGGAATTTCGAAGATCACCGGCTTTTCTGCGATGAGTGCCTACATGGCAGCGCACGGTGTACCGTTGATCCCGGTTTTGCTCGTGGTCACAATCGTGCTGCAGATCGGCGGTGGAATCAGTCTGCTGATCGGCTATCGGGCACAGATCATGGCCTTCCTGCTCGGCGGACTGACGTTGCTGATCAGCCTTTTCATGCATGATTTCTGGAATCTCGAAGAGGGGCTGGAGCGAGCCCACGAGACCCAGAACTTCATCAAGAACATGGCCATCATGGCGGGTCTGATGGTTGTGGCGGGCATCCGGCGGGACTGAATACGCGCCGTTGGGCTAAGCAGGCTGACCGAATAGCTCCCGGAATTCGTTGAACGCTTGACGATGCGTCACTGCTTATTGTGTCGCCGCCGCAAACTGATCCAGCGCCAGCAGCCAGTTGCGCTGCATGATCGTGAACAGGCGCTCGCCTTTTTCCCGCGTCGCAAGTGTCGCATCACCGAACAGTCCTGCTTCTTCAGCCCGCTCGAATTTGCCCGGCGCGTAGCCGATTTGTGTGTGTGGCTCGCCACGGTAGTCGCGCGTCGCCCTATCCATATGGACCAGTTCGGCACGCAAATACAGCAGGATAGAGGTTTCACCTTCATCCGCGTGGCCGCCTCTTTCCTGCGAATACAGCGCCTGGGCTTCGCTGCTCTCCAGATCGTCCCAGGACACCACAAGAGTTGCCACGTCGTGGTCGGCGCGAATGTCACGGGCGACAATGCTGAGAGGCAGTCCGGTGGCATTGCTGATACCCGTATTCAGGAACACCAGGCGATTGACGCCGTGACCGACCAGCGACTCTGCGATGGCTTTGACGTAGTTTTGAAATATCGTTGGATCTGCGATCTCGGTTCCTGGGTAGTTTCGAAATGCCGGGAACCAGCCGTGGAGAACCGGAGGGGCGACGATCACGTCACGTTCCCCGATGGCTGTTTCGAGCAATCGATCCATCACCACATGATCCGTGTTCATGGGTAAATGCGGCCCGTGCTCCTTCGCGCCGGCGGCAAACGGGATGATCACCAGCTTGTGTGGCAGCACGCGCTCGGCTTCCTGCCACGTCATGTCGCCGAGATAGGCACCGGCTGCCTCGGCAGTTTGTTGGATTGTCATGATGAGTATGCCCGCAAGCCAGATGGTGTGTTTCATGGTCTCCCGTGACGCGCACAACGATCCAGTGGCAGCTTACGCCCTTGTGAGCGCGGAGAGGTGCGATTGATCGACAACGTGCCGCGAAGTTCTACTTCGTCAGGCGCTTGATGCCGAGATAGGTGCCTGTACCGACGCCGATTGAGACGCCGAGCAGGGCGAGCAGCATCATGCCGTCCCACAGCGGGCGCAACCGCACGATGGCGTGAAAATCTCCGCGGTGGAGGGCTTCGAACAGCCAGCGGTACCAGCGACGGTTGGCATCCATGCCTAATAGAAGCTCGCCTGAGCGCGAACTGAGATAGTACCGGTCGCCATCTGGATAGCTGAGCCGGAACACCGGAAATTCGCGCTCGTCATGATGGCTGTAGTAGTAGGCGTCTGCCGAGTCGAGCCGTGCAATAACCGCTCCAGCGTCGCGAATCAGCCGTGCGGCATGCTGGGCGTCGGCGACGCTCAATGCCGCTGCGCTGCCTGATACAGCCATTCGTGTGGCCTTTTCCGTGCGCTCCCATGCGAGAAAGTAGGGCTCTCCCAACCAGTACGCGGAGCTGAGTCTGACGCCGCCAGCTGGCAGCTGGCTGAGGTGCTGCAGCGTTGCGATTACATCTGCGAGGGGTGCGTTCACAGCACTCAAGCGATCGGCTTCCGCGCGGAAGCTTCTGCTTTCGAGCGTGCCCCACGGATTCATCGAGAAAAACCCGCTGACCAGCCAGGTGAGCGTCAACGCGCCAAAAACGAGGCCGACATAGTGATGCCACAGCGTCCAGCCGCGATAGGGTGAGCGCCATCCAGAGGCCTTTGCGGTGAACTGCCTGATGCCGATGAGGAGCCCGGTAATCGTCAGGAAGACGCTTACGATAGTCAGCCATATCACGGTCTGTGCCCAGATGGCAGTGTGCTGGCGCAACACAGTAGGGTAGAGCCAGTGGGTGACGGAGCCAAGCCAGTTCCACCAGCGTTCAGCTGCGGCGGTGACCTGGACGATTTCCGCTGCCCGACTCGACACGTACCATTCCAAGCCATCGTCGTTGGCGTATTTCAGCATTGGACGGTGTCGGTTGAAACGGCTGTGAACCGTCCACTGATCGCGCTCCAGCACAGTTGCGGTGTCCGGCGGTTGCCAGGAACGAGCCGCGGCGTAGTGTTCGCCGATGGCGTCGAGATCCTGCCTGTCCCAGTTCGTCAGCCAGGCGCCATCGGCGAGGCTGAGAATACGGTGCTCACCGCTGGTCAGTGTGAGCCGGAGAACTGGCTGGCCGAGCAGGTTTTCCACCGAATAGCTGTGAACGGCTAGTGCGGCGTCATTTGCGTTGAGCGCGAAGTTGCAGCAGCCCGTCAAATCCAAGGGCTGCAGGGCGGCGAGCTGTT
Source organism: Gammaproteobacteria bacterium (assembly GCA_027293665.1). Classification (GTDB taxonomy): domain Bacteria; phylum Pseudomonadota; class Gammaproteobacteria; order Pseudomonadales; family Azotimanducaceae; genus SZUA-309. The sequence goes on from JAPUFN010000237.1 coordinate 5,386, forward strand.
CACTGCGCTCCAGCGCCGGGTACTGGACGTACATCATGATGATGCCCGACACGCACCAAGCCAGGACCAGGATGCCCAACACAATTCCCAGATAGCGGTGGACCAGGGTGGTCAGCCGCCAGAATCGTTGCCTGCCCCGAACGCTAGAAGCTGAAGCGGTAGCTGACATGCCAGGTGCGCGGGGTCCCGAGATTGGTGTACGCATACGAGCTGTCGTCACTGTCCCGGGAGGCGCGTCCCAGCGATGATCCGTAGTCTTCGTCGAAAGCGTTTTCCAATCGGGCACCCACGCGATGGTGCCTGGCAGCGTCGATGTACCAGGCAGCACCTATGTCTACGACCGTGTAGTCGCCATGCTCAACCCGGCCGATGCCACCGCTGACGGAATCGTAGAGGTCGCCAACACGGATCACAGAAGTCGTGAACTCAACTGGCAGATCAGAGGGGCGGTAGGTCAGGTTGGCTTTGAGGAGATCTTCCGGCACGTCGGCGATCTGATCGCTGCTGCCATCTTCTTCTGCATTCGTTGTAACGTAGTCGAAGCTGATCGTCAGGTCGTCGCGCAGCCGTGCCTTCAGTGTTACTTCGAAGCCGTCAAAGTCCACGGAATTGGAGGTGTTCACGCGCATACCATCTTCGCTGCCAATCAGATTATCGACTTCACGCCTGAAGCCGATCAATTCCCAGGACAGGCCACGCGCAAAATCAATCGT
>JAPUFN010000238.1 GCA_027293665.1 Gammaproteobacteria bacterium
TGAGGTGCAAGCGCCACCGCAGCCTCCTGGCCGTCCTGACCCACCAGCCTCAGGCCTTCTGCGTCCTGGAAGAGCACCAGGCCGTCGAGGTAGCCGACCTCGCAGGCACCGGCAGGTTGACCCAGCAGGCGGTCGCGCAAAAGATATAGCGTCATGTCGTGTGAAACGCAGATGTCGAGCTGCTGCTCGGCAAGCGGCGCGGCGAGCTTTGCTGCCAGAACCTGCAATACCAGCGAGGCGGCAAGCTGCGGGGCAATCATCGCATCATCGGGCACGCTACCTGCGAACCACTGTTCCATATACGGCACCAGTCCACCGGCCTGATTCATGCCACGCCACATCTTCATCTGATCGAGGACGTAAAACACCCCAAGCGCCTCCAGCGGGCGGTGACGGGTGGCCGGCCCTCCACGGCGGGCATGTTCGAACAGAATCAATTCAGCCGTCTCCATGCAGCGCGCAGGCGGGCTGGCGTAACCGCGCAGCGTGTGCGATTTGGGCAGCCGCTCACCCAGCCGCCGCGCGAGCGCTCTACCCTCATCGGTCAGGGGATTGTCCAGGTCATGTATCTGCGGACGGTACTCCCGGGCGGAATGCCGCAGTAGCACAACCGCGTGGTGGACACCGCGCTCGGTGACGCCTGCAACGAGTTCGACGATGGCATCCCCGCAGGCCGTCATGCTTGCATCCCGTAGCGTTGCTAATTCGTCTGTATTAGTATCGAAAATTCGCCTTTTTTGCAGGAATTTTTATAAGACCCGCCGCAGGCGCTTTATACGCCGCCGCAGGCGCTTTATACGAGCCGCCGCGGGCGCTTTAAGCCACGGCTGGGAAGAATGTACAACTACGGAGAACAGACAGATGGGACGACTAGATGACAAAGTTGCGGTAGTTACCGGCGCAGGTCGCGGCATCGGCCGCGAGATCGCCATGCTTCTGGCAAGCCACGGCGCGAAAATCGTGGTGAACGATCTGGGTGGCAACACCGACGGCACCGGCACGGGGAAAATAGCCGACGATGTGGTCGAGGAAATCTGCGCAGCCGGTGGCGAAGCGGTGTCGAATACCGATTCCGTGGCGGAGGTGGCTGGTGGCGAAGCTCTGCTGCAGACAGCAATCGATGCGTTCGGCAGTCTGGACATACTGATCAACAACGCCGGGATTCTGCGCGACAAAACTATTTTCAATATGGCGGAGTCCGACTGGGATGCGGTGCTCGCCGTGCACCTGAAGGGTCACTACTGCTGCTCGCGGCCCTTCGCAAAATACATTCGTGAAAATAACCGTACCGGTTGCAGGATCATCAACTTCTCGAGCGTTTCGGGCCTCTTCGGCAACTTCGGGCAAGCCAACTATGGCGCCGCCAAAGCCGGCATCGCCGGTTTTTCCCGGGTTCTCGCCCTGGAGCTCGCTAAATATGGCTGCACCGTGAACACAATTTCTCCCGGCGCACTTACCCGCATGACGATCCCGTTGCGCGAAGGCCGCGGTGAAGAGGTGGGCGATAGCGAGCTTGAGCAGAGCGGACCGCAACACATCGCGCCGATCGTTGCCTGGCTTGCGACCGAGGCTGCAGCCGGCATCACTTCAGAGATTTTTCACACCGGCTACGGCGGCGTTGCCATCATGCAGCAGCCGGCTGTAATCAAGCAGTTCAAAAAAACAGACGGTGTGTGGAGCCTCGATGAACTCGATGCAGTCGTGCCGCAACTCATAGCGGCGAAGAAGGCGAACGTGGAGGCCGCCAAGGAAGCTGGAGCAGCCGTAGAGATTTGAGCGGGGAGGACGACCACCTGAATATCGCCATCGTCGGGTCCGGCATCTGCGGGATGTGCTCGGCTATGGCGTTGGCGCGACAGGGTCACACAGTGAGTGTGTATGACCGCGACCCGGCCCCGCCGGACGGTGACGCAGACGCTGCATTTTTCAACTGGCAGCGCCGCGGTGCGGCCCAGTTCCGGCATCCCCATGCATTTCTCGGCCTGCTGTGCAACATCATCGAGGAGAACTATCCGGATCTGCTCGAGGCTTTTTACGCCGCTGGCGCACGCCGGGTGGATTTCGCGGAAATGCTGTCAGCCGAGCTCAGGGCCGCCTACGTTGCCGAACCAGGGGATGCAAAGCTCTGGGTACTCATGTGCCGACGGGCAACGATGGAGACGGTGTTCCGGCGTTACGTTGAGTCGATGGCGAATGTCAGCATTCACAACGGAGTCCGGGTCACCGGTATGTGCACGCAGGTCGATTCGCAGGGCACTCTCGACGTAACCGGGATCACCATCGAGCAGGCAGGACGCACGAGTGAACGTACTGCGGACATCGTCGTCGATGCCAGCGGCCGGTTGTCGAAATTTCCCGGTTGGTTCGCAGCACTCGATCGCACGGTGCACGAAGAAAAAGACGATGCGGAAATCGTTTACTACACCCGCCACTATCGCCTGCAGCCCGGCTGCGAAGAACCACCGCGTGGCGAGCGCCCGGGGGCGGGTGATCTGGGCTATCTGAAGTTCGGCGTGTTTCCAGGCGACAATGGCACCTTCGCGATCATCCTGTGCCTGCCGGTTGCCGAACGCCTCCTGCAGCGTGCAGTGCGTGCAGGCGCCACCTTCGATCAGATCTGTTTGAGTATCCCGGGACTGGAACCCTGGCTCGTCGACAACCGTAGCTCACCAACCACCGAACCATTCGGCATTGCCGACATTCAGTCTGTCTGGCGCCACTATGTGACTGCCGGTGAACCGTTGGCACGCAACTTCTTCGCTGTAGGAGACGCAGCCCTGCGCACCAATCCGCTCTATGGCCGCGGTTGCAGTACTGGAATTCTGCACGCCCACATCCTGGCGGACGTCATCGCGGAATCGCGCGATCCTGTGAGCCGCGCGCATCGCTTCGATGAGCGCACCGAGAAGGAGTTACGGCCGATTTTCAGCGCCAGCCTGCGCGAAGACAGGAATGGTATCGCCCGCTCAGCCGCGGTACTCGAAGGTCGCACACTCGACAAACCCGACGGCCTGAAAAAATGGTTTCGCCTCGCGTTTGGCGACGCCCTGGGTGCTGCATCACGCGAGCAGCTTCACGTTCTGCGCGGAGCGATGAAATCCTTCCATCTGCTGGAAAATCCGGGGGCTTTTCTCAAGGATCCGAAGATACGCCGGACGGTGCTGCGCTACATGCTCAAAGGTCGCCGGAGGAATTCAGCGAAGCGTTTGCAACCCGGACCCGGGCGGGCGGAAATGCACGATCTGCTCGGCCTGTCGGCGGACGCTGCCGTGAGCCCCGACGAATCAGAAATAGTAAACCCAGCGTAGATAGCCCTGCTTTGCACCACCGCTCGTGACGCCATCACCCAGCAGCGGCACCCCACCGAATTCATCACCCGCGCGCCCGAATGGCACGACCACACCGAGCTGGACACGCGAATGATCACCCGGTTCGTAGGTCAATTGCGTCTGCAGCAGACTGCTCGCGTCGTGCAGATTACTGATAACCGTGAGATTCTGCGTCCACAGCGGATGCCACTGAACACTGCTGCCTGCGGCGACGTAATCCTTCATCAGATTGAAAACCTCACCACGACCCAGCCGGTCCAGCAGTGGCTGGGGCAGCAGCACGGGACTTGCGGGTAGCTCGCTGACCCCGAAACTGTTGTGAAAGTACTCGAAGTAGACATAGAGGGTTTTTTCGTTAATGGCAAAGCTGTAATCCAGATTCACGATTCCTGAGATTTTCCAATCGGAGTCATCAGCCAGCCGGGTGGCAATCACATCGGATCGCAGTAACGCACCACCGAGCGGCAAGCGGGTGGAAAAGCCATACACCTGATCGCGGTAGTGCTTGCCCGCGACGAGATCGAACTCAGTGCTGCCGGTGTAGCCGTGCCATTTCAAAGCGACGCTGTCAGCCTGCCCCGTGACGTCTCCATCGGCATCGCGCCGCGCCACGGCGAGCAACTGCAGATCGCTGCCGTTGCCGAGGAGCTTTTCGACGAGCAGCAGATCATCGCCCGCCTTATAGTCGCGATCGACTGTCGTCGGCGCAAACGGGCTGAACAGATCCATCGGCTGGAACACGATTCCATTACCCCAGCTGACCGCCTGCCGACCGAGCGTCAGCCCCCAGTTACCACGCCGATATTCAACCGCCAGACGATCAAATCGTTGTACTACACGATGCCTGTCGCCGTCGCCGATCTCCCACGACAGATCCATGAGCCGCATATCGTCATCGCCGGGCGATTGATCCAGCGTGATTCCAGGCGCCGAATTGAAGGCGAAAGAGTCGCCGCCGTTGAGCGTGGTCGACAAATCGGCGATCCAGCGGAGCGACCCCGAACTGTGGCGGAACATCAGGCGCAGATCGGTGGTGTAGTCGTAGGCTGGCGTGCCATTGAGCTCGCGCTGGAAATCGTGGCTCGGTAGCGCAGCACCTGTGGCAAACGCTTTCGTTCGGGCGCTGAATTCCAGTGCCAGCGCGGGCCCGCAAACACAGCATGCTGCCACCACGAGCAACGCGCGGACCACACCCGTGTTCATGTCAGGCAGCCCGGCTGGAGTTGTCCTCGACAATTTCGCCGTCGCGCAGGTTGACCTGCCGTTTGGAATAGCCCATGACCATTGGATCGTGGGTAGCGGTAATGATCGTCACACCCTGCCGTTCATTGAGCGTACGCAGCAACTCGAGCAGCTCCTGAGTGGTGCCTGAATCGAGATTGGCGCTGGGTTCATCGGCGAGCAGCAGTACAGGATTGGTGACGATGGCCCTGGCCACGGCGGCGCGCTGTTGTTGCCCGCCGGACAGTTCACCCGGCCTACGCCCGGCCATGCTCGCAAGCCCCAGATCTTTCAGGAGTGAAGATGCGCGCTCGCGGCGCTCGTCAGCCGCCACGCCCTGCAACTGCATGATGAATTCAACGTTCTCCTGCGCGGAGAGCACCGGAATCAGGTTATAGGACTGAAAAACGAAGCCCATTTGGTGCAGCCGCAAGTCCGAAAGTTCGCTTTCACTGAGGTCGTTGAGGGTTACGCCGTCGACTTCCACGGTGCCGCTATCGGGCCTGTCCAGGCCGCCGATGAGATTGAGCAGCGTCGTCTTGCCAGAGCCCGAAGGTCCGGCGAGACTCACGAACTCGCCACGCTTCACCACGAAATCAACGCCCTGCAGGGCCACTACCGGCACAGCGTTGTCCTGATAGGTTCGCGTTACACCGCTGCATCGAACTACTACGTCGCTCATCTTCTCAGAGCCTCCAATGGTTTGATTTTTACGGCGCGCCAGGCGGGATAGAGGGCTGCCAGGATGCCGAATACCAGACTCAAGCCGGCGACCAGAACCATGTCCTCTACCAGCAGCCGTGGTACCAGCAGACTGCGCATACCGGCCAGTTCCACGCCCTCAGCCCACTGTGACAGATCGATTCCGTCCTGCAGCCACAGGTAGAAACCCCAGCCCAGCAGCAGTCCGATTGCGATGCCAACCGCCATGATCAACGTCGACTCCAGCACGACCTGCGCGATCACGGCTCCCGGCCGCATGCCCACTGCCCGCAACATGCCGAACTCCTGGACACGCTCCATCACCGCGGTGACCAGCGTATTGACGAGGCCGAATATCAGGGCCCCCATCATGATCAGAAACCAGATGAAGACGGCGGCATCGGCAAAGACGAACATCGCCGCAGCCTGTGGCTCGAGTTCCTGCCAGTCGAGCACATCCAGGCCGGTGAAGAATTCGACGAATACCTGCTTGATACTGAATTCCTTCGGATGACTGGCAAACTTGATCGACACCTCGGTAACCACGTCTGCATCCAACATAGCCTGCAGGGCAGTGATGCCGGTGAAGACGAACTGTTTTTCAAGGCCAGTGCCTTCCGCGTCGTAGGTCCCAGCGATACGGAAACCAGCCTCGCGATTGAGCCCATCCAGGCCCTGGGTGATCAACACCAGCCTGCGACCCACTGCAGTCTCGAGCTGGCGCGCCAACTCTTTGCCGATGACGACCCGTCGATCTGCAGCTGAGGCCAGCCGCTCTCCCGTGTAGGTCGCGTTGCCGATGAACGAGATATGTTCCTGTGCAGGATCGATGCCCACGAATTGAATACCGCGTGTTTCCCGCTCGCTCATGATGACGGCGGGGATCCGGATCCGCGCAGCCCAGCCCTCGAGCTGATCGGCCGGCAGATCCGGTTGCCAGTCGTGCGCGAGGGCAAAGCTCTTTTCGATGTTGGGATCGTCGAGGTAACCCGGCGCAAGTATCTTCACATGGCCGGTGAGATTGGCGACGGCTGCTTCCTGCATGTCGTATTGAAATCCCCGGATCAGGCTGTTCATCACCGTCACACCTGCAACGGCAACGCAGATCGCCAGCAGCAACATGATGTTGCGCCGGCGGTGGCGAAACAGATTGCGTTGACTCAACTGCAGCAACAATTTCAAGGGCAACGTATTCTCCTGTTTCCTTAAGCGCGCATTACTCTTTGGCGCGAAGGGCTTCAATGGGGCGCATGCGACGGATTCGCAGTGCCGGGACGATTGCGGCGATCTGCGTTCCCAACAACATGACAATCGTCGCTGTCCATGCCGCATCCGTGCTGAACTTGGGATATATCCGATCGGGCAGGTTGTATTGCTTGAGCATCTCCGCAGCATCGGCGGGCAGCGGCATGCCGGTGCTTGCCAGTATCGCGACCAGCCCGCCACTGATCGCCATCCCGAGCAGCACACCCAACGCAGCCAACCAGAACGCCTCGAGCAGCAACTGCAGCATGATCGAGCCCGGCCGCATGCCAATCGCCATCAACATGCCGAACTCGGGCGTGCGTTCAAAAATCGTCATCATGAAAGTATTCACAACACTGAACGTGACGATGATCACCAGCATCGCGAAGAAGAACTGCATGCCGATGTACTTCAGGTCAATTGTCTGTTCGGCTTCCGGCATGAGGTCCCGCCAGTCCTGCGCGATCCAGCCCGTACCTGGGACGCTGGCGGTGCTTTTGAGGCCGCGGGCAACAACTTCGCTGTCGGCAACTGAATCCGCCAGAACGACGAACATGTGTACTTCATCTGCGGCCAGTTCCCAGCCAGCACGGAAATCTTCGAGCGGAATCTGCACGAGTGCCCGATCCAGTGCCGCCTGACCGGTCGTGAACGTGCCAACAATCTCGGCGACTGCAGCGGCGACGCCACCTTCTTTCGCCGTCCCCAGCAACACCATCTCGTCGCCGATTGCGAGGCCCAGATTGCGAGCCAGCACCGAGCCGACAAAAGCCTCTCCGGGTCCCGCAAGGTAGCGACCGGTCCGTTGCATGTCCGGCAGGGTCGACCAGCTTGCCTCTTTGGCGAAATCCACACCGATCACCTGGGTGCCGAAACTGCGATCCGTACTCGACGCAAGTGCAAAACTCATGGCCCGTGGCGACGCGACCGCGACTGTGGGTATCGCGGCGAGCAACGATTCGAGCCGGTCTGCGTCGCGAATCGTGTGTTCGAGCGAGGGATTGTTAGCATATTCCGGATGCTGAATCTGGATATGACCCAACCCGAGCCGGGCACCGTTGTCGATCATGATCTCGAACGTACCCACCTGCATGGACATGCCGAAAACGAGCATCCAGACCGCAAATGCGATACCACATGCTGTCAGCCAGGTTCGCCGACCATTGCGCCACAGATTGCGCCAGGCGATCGTGGCGACGCTGTAGGTACCGCCAAACTTGGCGGTTGCCGGAGCTGCTTCGGCGGCGATCTCAGCCATCAGATGCTCCCGGGTTATTCACTGCGCAGGGCCTCGACGGGACGCAGACGGCGAATACGCAATGCGGGTATCAGCGCCGCAAGCTGCGTACCCAGCAACAGGATCAACGGTGAAACCAGTAGCACTTCAGTCGTGAACGCGGGGTACAACCTGGGCGGCATATAGTACTGGGCTGCCATTGCTTCCATGGCTTCACCCATGTACAGACCCACATCGGCAAGTCCCAGGATGATCGCAATGGCAATACCGGCACCGATGGCAGCACCCACCAGCCACACGAAGAACGCCTCCCACAAAACTAACCCGACAATGCCGAATGGCCGCATGCCGATGGCCAGCAACATGCCGAATTCCCGCGTGCGCTCGAACACCAGCATGATGAATGTGTTCACGACACTGAACGTCACGAGGATGATGATCAGTCCGTACATGATCAGCCCGCCGAGTCGGTCGACTTCTATGGCCTGTTCGAGCCCGGGCAAAACTTCGTTCCAGTTGCGCACTGTGATGTCTGCCGGCACCCGCGAAGCCAGCTGCTTCGTTACCGCTGCGCTATCTTCGAGGGAGGCGATCCGTATCGCCAACGTGTGAACCTCATCTCCCAGCCCGAATGCATTCTGCACGGCGGCAATCGGCATAAGCAGCAGAGAGCGGTCGAGGTCGGGCATCCCGGAGGAAATAATACCGACGACATTCACGACCAGTGCCGCAACCCCACCGTGTTTTTGGGCGCCGAGAATGACTAACTCGCCTCCCACAGCCACATCGAGGTTGCGCGCGAGTTTCTCGCCGATGACAGCTTCATCGGGGCCAGCGGGTACACGGCCATCGTCAATCATATCGAGGAGCCGAACCGTCGCGGCCTCCGCCGCCACATCGATGCCCAGGATCTGGGCGGCAAAACTGCGCTCGTCCGAGGAAACCAGTGCAAAAGCTTCGACGCGTGGTGCAATGGCAACGACGTCCGGCAGCGCAAGCAGTTGTCTGCGCAGCACGCTTGCTTCGTCGATGGTGTGTTCGAAGCGCTCGCTGTCTATGTATTGAGTCGCCTGAACTTGCACGTGACCGCTGATGAGGGTCGTCGCATTTTCCATCATCGCCGCGTACTGACCATGCTGCATGGCCATGCTGAACATGACTAACAATATTGCGAACGCAATTCCGCCACTGGTCAACCAGGTCCGCCGCTTGTTGCGCCACAAATTACGCCAGCCGATTTGAGCGGAGCGAAAGCCACTCCATGAGGAGGCTTGTGCAGGTAGCTCGGCGACCGCCTCACTCATGGATCCGCACCGGATTGCAGGGTGAATACGGTAAAGGTCCGGTCATCGAGCTCCACATCGAAGGTCATCGAATCGTAGTTGAACTCGGTGTACCTATCCGGCTCATCCAGTTTGGTAATGCGCATCCGGGTAGCGAACACCCGGCCGCCGAGTTCGCCAATCTCCAACGCTTCCATGCGTTTGAGGGGAATGAATGCCTGATCATAAAAGGTCTGCGAGATGAGCACCGAATCGTCGCGCAACACCCACTCTTCTTTACCCCACACGATCGGCGCATCGTCATGTGGGACGGCCTCGATCGTGTAGAACGTGTGTGGGGGATTGGCTTCAACCTTGATGATTTCCAGGTCATAGTGACGCAGCAGATTGTCGGTACGCGAAAGATCGTTGTAGGAAAAATCCGAGCCTCCCCAGCTTTGTGACATCAGGCTGAACGGCAGGCGAATGACACGTTTGAGCTTTGGCGTATAGGTCCACATCCTATCGCCCTGCTTGAGGGTCGCGTTACCAGCGTCTTTCGCCGGTGCGGTGAAGCGGATCAGTGCATCATCGCGGCCGCGTGTCCAGGCGACCATCTGGGTGGTGCGCTCCCAGGTCGGCCGATGCACGAGCATGGTCATCTCCGAATGAGAGGTTGCACCGCGGGTCAGATCGATGGCAGCGGCGATGAGATCATAGGCGGTTACCTCAGATTCGACCGCGGCCCTAGCTGAGCCTGCATCGGCGCCCGCAGTGGCGGCCACAGCGGCGGCCGATGCCAGTGGTGTCACCAGGCAGGCAATCATCCCGGCGACTTGCAGCCGTTTCAGCAGTCTGCCGCGGACACGTTGTTCGCGGACTGCCACGGTCACTATCTGCGTCATTGACACCTCACTCCAATCAGGCAATATATACTCGCTCTAATTATTGACTTTGTCAAAATATTCGGCTCATGTCCATAAGAGAACGAAAAAAACGCCAGGCGCGGCAGGACATTCTAGGCGCCGCCCGTCAGCTCATCGACGAGCGCGGCTACACCGCTGCAACCATGCGCGAAATCGCGACGGCGGCCGACATCAGTTATCAAACGCTCTACAACTATTTTCCCACCAAAGCCCAGATCCTACAGGCAATCCTGATCGGCAATGTCGAACGGCTGGGTGCCAGCATCGATCACATTATCGAGGAATACGATCACAATCTGCTCGCCACGCTGCAGACGGTCAACCGTGCCCGGATGGGCGCTTTCGCCGAGGGTGACCGCAGCCTGTGGCAAGAGGTGGCGGCTGAAATTTTTCAGCATTCAGCGGAAGCCAACACCATCTATCACGCAGTCGATCAAGCCGCTCACCGACTGCTGCAGGCGCTGTTCGAGGCAGCACAGCGGGCGGGAGAGCTGGACGAGACTGTCTCCAGTGCGCTACTGGCAGACACCGTATTCGCGCTGAGTCAGCATGCTTTTGGCCGTTTCATTGCAGATACCACGATCACCGAGGACGACACTCTGCGGCGGCTCGGAGCCCAGGCAGAGCTGTTGATCGCGCCCTATCTGCCATGATGCCGGGTCGCCGTACACGGCTAAAAAGTCGCCAAGTGCTATCTACGGCGCGGCCGCGAGCGCAGTGAAATCACGTTGTCACCCTGCACCACGTCCTGCTTGAGCGAGAAAGCAATCTCCCAGGTGAACACGGTCTCGCCATCGCGCAGGAAACCACGCAAACCGCAGCCTGCGGCAATCGCAAACAGCGTGAAGGTCGCATAGACGCTACCGCTATCGTTCCACAGCAAGCCGAGGTTCGGCGCGCTGTCGAGCTTGGCCGTCCCGTGCAACAGCTCCGCCCCCGTCTGCACATGCAGCGTGTAAGTGCCGACGTCGTTGCCAACCACGCGAACCACGTACTCATGCGGTGGTGCGTCCTGCAGCGTCAACCCGGCGCGCAGGGTCAACCCACCCTCATCCCGCTCGATCTGGACAGCGCATTCCGCAGTCGTGCCGAGGCTGTGTCCTTCCACCAGAATACTGCCGCGACCCAGCCAATGACCTGGCTGCAGCAACATCTAGCTCGTCACCCCGGTGTCAGCCGGCAATACGACTGGCGTACCGATCGGCTCGACACAGCGCGCATCCTTGTGGCGCGCATTGTTGACATGAGTGGAGACCGGGATCGCCGCCAGAGCCAGTGGGATGTGCGGAGCGAGCAGCTCCGCGTGATCTGCATTGTCACTGTCCAGCCAGCTGTGCGCCTGGGCCAGCGACAGCATGACCGGTTGCCGATTGTGGACGAACGCCATGGCTTGAGTCGCCGCCGCTGTCAGCACAGCAAAGCTTTCGATGATTTCGCCGGTGTCTCGGTTGGTCCAGCGGTCCCACAACCCCGCCAGCAGCAGCCCGGGCACCTCCTGCGGGGTAACGTAGTACGGCAGCTTCTGGCCATCGCGCCGTGACCATTCATAAAAACCACTGACGGGGACGACACAGTGCCGTTTTTTGAAGGGTTCGCGAAAGGCGGGGCTCTTATGCGCGGTTTCCGATTTGGCGTTGAACATGCTGTATTTTGTCGACGGCGCCTTCGTCCAGTAGGGCGTCAACCACCATCGCAGTGGCACCAGTTGTGGCTCACCCGTTGCAGACAGACGCAACACCGTGATCATCTCGGTGGGTGCGGCGTTGAAATTATCCGGCCCGGGATGCGCCATGCCCACCAGCTCCATCAGCAGCTGCGACAACGGATCGGAAGTTACATTGAATCGCCCGCACATACCGCTTCAGCCCTGCTCCGGGCGCAACAATTCTGCGACTTGTGTCATCTCAGCATCGCTCAATCGCCAGGGTTCAGCTGCGGTGACGTTTTCGACCACCTGTTGCGCCGTGGTAGCCCCTGCGATCACGCTGGCGATCACCGGCTGGCTCAGCAGCCAGCACAGCGCAAGCGAAAGGATATCCCTGTCCTGTGCCGCAGCATATTCACTGAGACGTTGCAGCACGGCGAAGTTGGCTTCGGTCAGCGACCGGCGCGCCAGTCGCTCCACCCGCGCAAGCCGCGTCCCGGCGGGCGGCGGCTCGTCGGCTTTGTACTTGCCCGTGAGCAGACCGCTGGCGAGGGGAAAATAGGGCAGCATGCCCAGTTTGAAACGCTCACACGCCGGCAGCACCTCATTTGCGACCTCCCGCTCGAGCAGGCTGTAGTGGTTCTGCGCCGTGACAAACTTAGCGTAGCCGCGTGTCTGTGCCACCCAGTGAGCATCGGCAATCTGCCAGCCGCTGAAATTCGAGTGGCCCAGGTAGCGCACCTTACCGGCAGTAACGAGATCGCTCAGGGCATCGAGCGTCTCGTCGATCGGTGTGTGGCGATCGGCCACGTGAATCTGATAGAGATCGATATAGTCGGTGCCCAACCGTGCAAGGCTCGCCTCTACTGCGCGCATGATGTAGTGCCGTGAACCCCCTTTGTCATGCCGGCGCGGGCCCATCGGCATACCGAATTTGCTGGCAATGATCACGTCGTGGCGGCGCGCCCCGAGGGCTTTGCCCAGCATCACCTCGGAAAGGTGTTCGCCGTAGACGTCGGCCGTATCAAAAAAATTAACGCCGTGGTCTATTGCTGCATCAACAACCGCCCGGGTACCCGATTGATCAAGCCGGCCGCCAAAGTTGTTGCAGCCAATACCAATCGCAGAGACGAAAAGTCCCGAGTTGCCCAGACGCCGTTGTTCCATTTCCTGGCTCCTGTCAGCCGTGTTTGCCCGCACTCCAGGCAAGCGCTCCCAGCGCCTTTTCGGCAAACGCCACAGGCGCTGCTTCAAGTGTGGTTGCCAGCGTATCGTTCCAGCGATTGAGGAATCCGAACATGGCGATTACCGCAACGATCTGCACAATCTGCCGCTCGCTGAAATGCTCACGCAGTGCTGCAAAGTGATCTGCCTGTGCCTCGTTGGGAACTTGGCCTGCGGCAAACGCAAGCGTCAGGACGGCCCGCTCTGCCTGGGAGTAAAGCTCAGAGGTCTCATAGGCGAGTAACGCATCGAGCTTCGCTGCATCTTCACCGCGTTTGTCCGCGCCGTGTGCCGTGTGTGCCTGGCAGTAGCGGCAACCAGCACTGACGCTGCTGGCAAGCGCGATCAGCTGCACCAGGCCCGGCGCCAGACTCGCTGCCGGATCATCGTGTTCGGGTACGCTGTCTTTAAACGCGTCGACCGTGCTCTTAAGATCGCCGCCGAACACGACGCTCGTGAGCATCACGAACGCCATCGGCAACTGCGGCATGTGCGCCATGGTCAGCATGCTGTTCGGCACGAACCCCATAGCCGCTTCGGCGGCGCCAAAAACACCCGCAAGTTCCGGCAACTCAGCCGCGGGGCGCGGGGCAACATTAGCCATCTTCTTCTCCTTCAGCCACAACATCGGTGTGTGCGATCTTAGCCCTTTGCGTTGTGCGCTTCATTGCTTACCCTGCGTGTCCTGCAAGCCACAGACCTATGACGATTCATGCAGCCGCCGATTGCCGCACAAATTCCACATCGCTCGAGTCACCACGGTATCGAGATCGATGACCCTTATCACTGGCTGAAGGATCCCGCCTATCCGCAGGTAAGCGACCCGCAGGTACTCGCCTATCTCGAAGCGGAAAATGCGTACTTCGAGCATGCGATGGCGCCGCATCAGCCCCTGATCGGCAGCCTGTTCGATGAGATCAAGGGCCGCCAACCTGCGCTGGATGAATCGGTACCCTATCGCAAAGACGGCTACTGGTATCGCTGGCGCTTTGCTGAAGGCGCCCAGTACCGCCTGTGGTTGCGCTCGAGTGTGGCTGACCCGGACAACTGGACAGTCATTCTCGATGAACCAGCGCTGGCTGCAGCCCACGATTATTTTTCCCTGGGTGGCATGGCCATCTCGCCGGACGGGCGCTACCTCGCCTGGAGTGCGGACACCAATGGCAGCGAACGCTTCACGCTATCGATAACCGACCTCGCCGATAACGTCGCGCTGGATGAACCGATCGAGCTCACCATGGACAGTCCGGTGTGGGCCAGCGACAACGAACACCTTTTCTACCTCCGCCTCAATGACAACTGGCGACCTTACCAGGTGCTGCGGCATCGTCTTGGACGGCCGATCAAAGACGACGTCGTCGTCTACGAGGAAACCGACGAAGCCTTCTTCGTCGGTCTGGATCAGACCCAGTCGGAAGCCTTCATACTTCTGACGACGGGCGATCACGTGACTTCCGAAGTTCGCTTCCTGCCGGCAAACGCGCCGACCGCGAGCCCGCAACTCATCTGCCCCCGGCGCACCGGCCACGAATACGATGTCGACCACAGGGAGGGCGAGTTCTACATCCGCAGTAATGACGAGCACAAGAATTTCCGCCTGATCAGAACCCCGCAAAGCAAGCCGTCACCCGAGCACTGGGAAACCGTCATCGCCGGCAGCGACGATCACTATCTCACCGGCCACCTATGCCTGCGTCATTGGATCCTGGTGAGCGAAAGAATCGCGGGGCTCGATCAGCTGCGAGTGATGCATTGCGAGCCTGAACTCGAGTCCCACTACATCGAATTACACGAGCCGGCCTACAGTCTCGATTTCGGCGCCAACGCCGAGTACGACACGGACGTCGTGCGTCTCACCTACCAATCAATGGTCACGCCCACAACCGTGTACGACTACGACCTGGCGGCACGGCAACTCAAGCGCAGAAAGGTGCAGGAAATCCCGACGGGTTATGCCGCTGAGAACTACGAGACCGTGCGCATCTCGGCCCCAGCGCGGGACGGCGCTGCCATTCCGGTCAGCGTCGTCTTTCGCAAAGGTTTGCAGCGCGATGGCACCGCTCCTTTGTACCTCTATGGTTATGGCGCGTACGGCATTGCGATCCCGCCGGGGTTTTCACCCAGCCGTCTGTCGCTGCTCGACCGCGGATTCGTCTTTGCAATCGCCCATATTCGCGGCGGTGACGATCTCGGCTATCACTGGTACGAAGACGGCAAGCTGGCAGCGCGTGAAAACACATTCAACGACTTCATCGATGTCGCAAAACACCTCGTCGAGCAGCGCTTCACGGCAGCAGGGCACATTGCCATAGCCGGCGGTTCCGCTGGCGGTGAGCTCGTGGGTGCTGCGGTAAATCAGGCACCGGCACTGTTCGGTGCAGCGGTCGCCCATGTGCCCTTCGTCGACGTCCTCAACACGATGCTGGATGCCGAGCTACCCCTCACGCCAATCGAATGGCCCGAGTGGGGCAACCCGATTGAAGATAAGAGAGTCTTCGAACACATCCGCTCCTATTCCCCTTACGACGCACTCAAAGCAGGCAGCTACCCGGCAATGCTGGTGACCGCGGGGCTCAACGACCCACGTGTGACCTACTGGGAGCCGGCAAAGTATGTCGCGCGATTGCGCACGCTGAAGACCGATCAGAACTGGTTGCTGCTGAAGACCAACATGGGCGCCGGCCACCGGGGAAAATCAGGCCGCTATGATGCGTTGCAGGAAGTGGCCGAGGAGTACGCCTTCATCCTGGTCAGTCTGGGACTGTCACGGCCTGGTTAGCTCCTGCTCTGGAGCCCGGA
Organism: Gammaproteobacteria bacterium; assembly: GCA_027293665.1. Taxonomy (GTDB): domain Bacteria; phylum Pseudomonadota; class Gammaproteobacteria; order Pseudomonadales; family Azotimanducaceae; genus SZUA-309. The sequence continues at coordinate 15,591 of JAPUFN010000238.1, forward strand.
CGGCGGCCAGGTACGTCTGGCCAGAAACTAGTTAACACTCTCGAGTCGATGGGTCCGCCGGTGCTTGAGCTCGTTCGCCTGAACCATTCTGTTTTTAATGATTTTCTGCACGACCATCACGGTCGTCCAGTCATGCAGCATGAGGCGTCGGCAGCTGTCGCATTCGGCTTGCCGGGAATGCGCCACCAGCCGCAGCAGCTCGCTATAAGGCAGTCGTGAGATGTGATTGCAGTGCGAACATTCCAGGCCCACTGCGGGGTCGATACCAACGTAGTCCATGTCCCGAGAATTCCTTTTCCTATGCGGGACATTTTAAGTAACCATTCAGCGCTACGGAGTTTCGAGGTGTCGATTTGTGACCCGTGCCTCACGGACACTATGACGGGAGTTGCCTCCGCAAGCTCTCGCGGAACTCAGGCGCCGCAATATCGAGTAGAGCCTGCGCGCGCGCCCGAACCGGCAGATCTGCAATCTGCGCAACTCCGTACTCGGTCACCACCGTGTCGATATCCGTACGCAGCGCGGTCACCATCAGCGTCTGTGGAACAATTCTGGAGACCGTTCCGCCGCGCGCGGTTGCCTGCATCGCAATGATGGAACGCCCGCCCGACGAGGCCCTCGCAGCGCGCATGAAGTCCACTGAGCCACCCGTACCCGAAAGTTGCCGGCCGTTCGCAAACTCTGCATTGAGCTGACCGTAAAGGTCTATCTCCAGAGCGGAATTGATCGAGACGAACTGCGGAATCTGCCTGATCACTGCGACTTCATGAGTGTAGTCCGCGCCTTTGAAGACGACGGCCGGCGTGTCGGCAAGCCACTCGATGAGCCGGTGGGAGCCAAGCGCCATCCCGGTCACATGCTGCTCCCGGTCGATGGGTTTGTTCTTGCCTGTGACATTACCGGCGTCGATGAGCGCCATGCCGCCATCATCGAGCAACCCACCGTGCAGGCCCAGATCGTTGCGTTGCGTTAACGCCGCAAGGATCGCCGCCGGGATGGCACCGATGCCGGTCTGTATGCAATCACCATCGGCAATCAAGCCAGCCACGTGATGGCCAATCTGCCGGGCGGTTGCATCGATCACCGGCGGTGGCAGCTCGAACAGCGGACGCTGCGATTCCACGAGGTAGTCGATCTGTGCTGCGTCGAGTTCGGGGCATCCCGGCGGCGCGACAAAACTGCGATTTACCTCCACCATGAGTATTTTGGCACAGCCGAGAACGGCAGCCGCGTAGTCCACGTTCGGTCCGAGGCGCAGCGTGCCCGCGGCATCGTACGCGGCCTGCAGCATGGCAACATCAATGTCCTTTGAGAGGTAGTCGAACACCCTGCGCATCTGCTTCGGCAAAAAATTGAGCCTGGCAGGATCTGCATCTTTGAGGTGCGAGGTCATAAAAAAGGTCGTGAAGCGGCTGGTCTCGTCGAGCGCCGTGAAATCCGTCCGGTTATAACCACCCAGCGGGAACTGCACGAATTCCAGATCAGCCGGCAGTGGCTGCTGGCTCAGCTCATCAACCAGTGCGGTGGGTTCGTTGACGCTGCCAGCCACGAATATCCGCTGACCGCTTTTGAGGTAGTTACTCAATTCAGCCACGCAACAGGCTCCGAACTGTGCCAGCTGAGGCAAAGGTGTCAGTAGTGTTTGTCATTTCCAGCCATTACTCCCAAAAACCGTGACCGAAGTGCGAGAATCGCAGTCACGCAAGCATATTGTGACGATGATTCACGGCAACTTACAGGACCTGTGCGATCTGCTGACGGTGACGCGCACGGCTGCCGGGATGTTTCTCGGTGGCCAGCCGCTCGAGGATCGCTATCGGGTTTATGGTGGCCAGTTTCTCGGCCAGGGGCTGCTGGCTGCGTGCTGGGATCAGCCGTACCCGGCACACTCGCTGCATGCCATATTCCTGCGTCCGGGTACGCCTGATACGCCAATCGAGTACCGGGTCCAAAACCCCGATCCCACGCTTACTCCGACAAGCCTGCGCACAGTCAGCGCCCGGCAAAATGGCAGGGAGCTGTTCCTGATGGACGTGGTGCTCGCCGATTTCGTTCCCGCGGATCCGCAGGCAGCCATGAAGCTTGCCGGACCCGACAAGGCGATACCCAGGGAGGAAGGCATCCGGCATCTGGCTACAAACACCCAGGCCAGCTGGGCAAACGCCGACTCGCCATTCGACAATCGCTTCGTCGAAAACATCTGGCGTGACGACTACAACCAACCCGGCCACCATGTCTGGTTCCGCACGCGTGGGTCACAGCCCACTTCTGCAACAGCCGGGCTGACCGCACAGCAGATGCGGCAGGCGGTCCTTGCGTACTATGTTGACGACACCATCATGGACAATGCGCTTTTTCCCGGTGGCTGGCTGACCAGCTGGGACACGCTGGAAACCGCGAGTCTGGATCATTGCATGTGGTTTCATCAGGATTACCACTACGACGAATGGCTGCTGCACGATCAGGACAGCCCCGTGGCCGCACACGGCCGCGGCCTGACTCGTGCAACGGTCTACACCGAAGACTGGCGACCGGTCGCATCGTCGTATCAGGAGATCCTGATGCGGCTCAGTGCAGCGCAACCGTGAGCTCAGCTGTATTTCATTCGAGTGTGCAGAACTGGTTCAGCCGGGAGTTCCCAGGCCCTACGAGTGTCCAGAGTCAGAGCTGGCCGCTGATCGCAGACGGGGCACATGTCCTCATCACGGCGCCCACCGGCAGCGGTAAAACGCTCACGGCATTTCTGTGGTCCCTCAACCAGTTTGCCACCGGCGCCTGGTCACCCGGCCACACGAGTGTTGTATACATCTCACCACTCAAAGCGCTCAACAACGATATTCAGCGCAACCTGTTAAGCCCACTCAGCGCGCTTAGAGAGGTTGCCGGCTACCCCCGGATCAACGTCCAGACTCGCTCGGGCGACACCCCGCAAAGCGAGCGTCAGCGTATGTTGCGCCGGCCGCCCGAAATCCTGATCACCACGCCAGAGAGCCTTTCGTTGTTGCTGACAACGCACAAAGGCCGGCAGGCGCTGACCCAGGTAAAAACGGTGATACTCGATGAGATTCATTCGATCGTCGATAACCGGCGCGGCGTCCAGCTCATGACCTCGCTGGAGCGCCTGGTGGATCTGGCGGGTGAATTTCAACGCATCGCGCTCTCGGCAACCGTGAATCCACTATCGGTGATCGCAGCATATGTCGGTGGCTTCAGCGCAGAGGGGCGGCCGAGAAAGGTTGCGATCGTGGAAGCGCCACAAGACAAGGTCATCGATTTCAGAGTCCGGTTTCCAGAAGCCGCGCGACACGCCGCAGAGAATGGCGAAAAAATCTGGGCGCCGCTGGCGGACAGCTTTCGCGACATCATCGATGCCAATCAGTCGACGTTGTTTTTCACGAACTCACGCCGGCTTGCAGAGAAGATCACCCTGCAGATCAACGATGACCGGATCGCACCAGTTGCGTATGCCCACCATGGATCGCTCGCCAGAGACATTCGCACGGAAGTTGAAAGCCGACTGAAGGCGGGCGAGCTGCAGGCAATTGTCGCCACAAATTCGCTTGAAATGGGTATCGACATCGGCCATCTCGATGAAGTGGTACTGGTGCAATCACCACCTTCGGTTGCCTCGACACTGCAGAGGATTGGCAGAGCGGGTCACCAGGTAGGCGAAACAAGCGTGGGCACGCTCTATCCAACACACGCGCAGGATTTTCTCGAAGCCGCCGTGCTGTCACAGGCCGTTGCCGAACGCGATATCGAACCTCTGACACCCATGACGAATGCACTCGATGTGCTCGCGCAGATAATTATCTCGTGTTGCGCCAACGAAACCTGGGAAGTTGCTGCGCTCTGGGCCCTTATTACGCGCAGCACGCCCTACCGAAACCTGCCGCGGCAGCAGTTTGATCTCGTGATTGAGATGCTGACCGGCCGCTACTCGGGATCCAGAGTCAGAGAACTGAAACCGCAGCTGGCCTTCGACCGAATTGCGCAAACGCTCAAAGCGAATAAAAGTGCCCTGTTTTCGCTCTACAACTCCGGCGGTACCATTCCGGACAGAGGCTACTACAAGCTGCGTCACGCAGATTCAGGTGCGGTGATCGGCGAACTCGACGAAGAGTTCGTCTGGGAAGCCCGCATCGGCCAGACCTTTACGCTCGGCACCCAGAGCTGGCAGATTCAGCGCATCACCCACAATGATGTGATGGTTACAACCGCGCGGCCAGGCGCGCACGTCCCACCATTCTGGCGTTCGGAGATGGCCAGCCGCAGTTTCCACTTCTCCGAAAAAATTGCTCAGTACCTGGAACTGGCAGAAACGCAGCTGGCCGGGCGCAAAGAGGCTGAACTGCAACAGGATCTGGAATCCGATCGCGGCTTTGAAGCCACGGCGGCAGAAGAACTCACCGCATACCTCGTAAGCCAGCGCGCAGCGACTCGCACTCTGCCACACCGCCACCACCTCCTCATCGAACAGGTTAACGCCGGGCCCGGCGGGTACCGCGGTCCCGACGGGATTTCCCAGCTGGTATTACACACGTTCTGGGGCGGCCGCCTGAACCGGCCCTGGGCGCTCGCGCTAGCGGCCGCCTGGCATGACCAGTTTGCAAGCACGCCGGAAATGCATGCCGACAACAACACGATCGTCATCCAGGCCAGCGAGTCGATCGAACCGGCCAAGCTCCTGGCGCTTGTGAATTCCGGCAATCTGCAGGCATTGCTTCGCGCTTCCCTTGAACAGTCCGGCTTTTTCGGCGCCCGCTTCCGCGAGTGTGCAGGCCGCTCGCTGCTGCTTACCCGGCAGCGTTTCAACCAGCGGCTGCCACTGTGGATGAGCCGCTTGCAGGCGAAAAAACTGATGACTTCGGTCGCAGGCTATTCGGATTTCCCCATCCTGCTGGAAACCTGGCGTACCTGCCTCGTCGACGAGTTCGATCTCGCTGCGCTCGGCGCTATGCTCGACGAGTTGCGCGATGGACAAATCAGCTGGTCACACGTCACGACAGCAGCGCCCAGCCCGTTTGCCGCGAATGTCACGTTCGACCAGATAAGCCGGTACATGTATGCCGATGACTCACCGACCCGAGCGGGTTCCAGCTCACTTTCCGATGAGCTCATCGCAAACGCCATCGCCAACGAGTCACTGCGGCCAAAGCTGAGCCCGGAGACAATCGAGGAATTCCTCAGCAAGCGCCAGCGACGCCTGGCGGGCTACGAACCGGCAACCAGTGAGGACTGGCTAGAGTGGCTCAAGGAGCGGGTATTCATTCCGCAGCACGAACTGAGCGAGGCGCAAACTCACGAGTCAGAGATTCCGTTCGGTAAATTTGCAACGCTTAACCGCGGATCCCGCACATGGTTTACCCATCCTGAACTGCTCCACTCCCTGCAGGATTGTGGGCTCATCACCAACGACATGTTCGACCACCCTGCCGCCGAGGTCATCGACGCGCGCACGGCTGAACAGTTCGCCCAGGAATTTCTGTCCTTCTACGGGCCGCTGAGCACAGTGCAGATTGAAGCACTGCTGCCGTTCGTACCGGCTGGTCTGCTGGACGACGACGAAGCATTCATCTGCGGTCAACTTGTGGCCGATGACGCGACAACTTACTACTGCAATCTGGACAACTTCGAAATTCTTCTACGCTTCCAGCGGGCCAGATCGCGACCTGCTGTCGAAGCTCGCAGCGTCTCCGGATTACCTGGCTTCATCGCCACCTGGCAGCGCTTCGGGCAGGTAAATTCCGCCACCGCCATTAACGAGACGCTACTGTCCTTGCGCGGTTGGCGGGCGCCACCGGGCATCTGGTTGCAGGACCTGTTCGCTGCGCGATTTCCGGCCTTTTCTGCCCACCATCTCGATACCGCGCTTGCGGATCTGCAGCTCAGCTGGTTCGGCTGCGGACGCGAATCCGTGAGCGTGGGATACCCGGAGGACGCAGACCTTGTGAGCCCGGCCGGTGTAAGTTCGTTGCGCGAAATGTTCGTGGATCCCAACGCGCGCTACACGTTTTTCCAGCTCGCCGATCGGCAGGATGCAGGGCTCGATACGTTCAACGAGCTGTGGTGGAACAGTATCTGGGCGGGTGAGCTGATCGCGGATTCGCTGCAACCACTGCGCCAGGGTCTGGCGCGCAACTACTCGTTTACCGGCACATCCAGTCTTAGCACACGCAGGCAAACGAGTCGGCGCGCTGCGCGCACGAAGAGCCAGGGCTGGGGTGGCAACTGGTCTGTGAGAACTCCGCGCGAGCAGGAAGTCGACCCACTGACGCGACTGGAAGATGAAAAGGAGTGCGCCCGGTTGCTGTTGGACCGGTACGGGTTCGTCTGCCGGGAACTGGCGAATCGCGAAGGCGGCGAGTTGAAATGGTCGCGCGTGTTCAAGGCGCTGCGCACGATGGAACTCGCAGGGGAAGTGTTCGCGGGCTATTTCTTCGAGGGTCTTTCTGGTCCGCAGTTCATCTCACCCGCCGGATTGAATCTATTCCAGCGCAACGACGCGCCGCCGGCAGCATACTGGGTCAACGCGCTCGATCCGGTCTCGCCCTGTGGTCTGGGGCTGGGAAGCGATACTCTGCCGCAGCGCAGGGCCGCAAACTATCTATCCTATCTTGGTCACGAGCTTGCACTCATCACCGAAAATCTCGGTCGCCGGTTGACGTTTCACGTGCCACCGGATCATGCATCGATTCTGCAGGTGGTCGCCGTGCTCAGTTATCTGGTCACGACCCACAAACGTCTCCACGTAGATACCATTAACGGCGAACCCACGCGCAGCAGTCCCTATCTGGAAGTGCTCACACAGGTCCTGAAGCCAGTGAAAGACCACAAGCAGATTTACTTCGAACTGCCTTAGCGAGCTACCCCAGGAGGTTGTCGAACATTGAATTCAGTTCTGTATTTCAGTCACCCGGACTGTCTTGCCCACGAGATGCAACCCGGGCACCCGGAACGACCCGACCGCCTGCGAGCCATCGCCAGCTATCTGGGGGCAACCGGTCTGGCCGATGATCTGCTGCTGCGCGAAGCAACGCCGCTGACCGATGTCGCGCTCGAGTCAGCCCACGGTGCCGAGTATCTGCAGCATCTGCGCGACAGTGTGCCGCGCGAGGGCCTGGTGGCCGTCGATCCCGACACGGCGCTGGGACCACAAAGCCTCAACGCCGCGCGTCTGGCAGCGGGCGCAGTGACGGACGCGGTAGCGGCGGTGCTCGACGGGACAGCCAACCGCGCGTTTTGTGCGGTGCGGCCGCCCGGACATCATGCGGAACATTCGGCTGCGATGGGTTTCTGTTTCTACAACAGCGTCGCACTTGGCGCGCAGGCGGCATTACGCGATAGCGAAATCGAACGAGTCGCAGTGTTAGATTTCGATGTGCACCACGGCAACGGCACAGTGGACATCTTCAAAGACCAACCTCAGGTTCTGGTGTGTTCGAGCTTTCAGCATCCTTATTATCCCTATCGGTATGCCGACATCGAGCGTGACAATATCGTCAACACACCGTTGCCGGCCGGGACCACGGGCAGCGAATTCAGACATGCAATCGAGCGGGACTGGCTGCCGGCACTGGAAAAGCACAAACCGCAGCTGATCTTCGTCTCAGCCGGGTTCGATGCGCACAGACTCGATCCGCTCGCGCAACTGGAGCTGACAGAGACTGACTTTACCTGGGTAAGCGAACTCATTGTCGGCTCGGCGGAACAATTTGCCGACGGCCGAATCGTTTCCACGCTGGAGGGTGGCTATGATCTGGACGCGTTGGCACGCAGCGTTCACGCGCATCTCGAAGTGCTGCTAGCCCATTGAAGACAGCGCACTAATTGGCTGACTGGCCTCCACCATCGCAATAAACGCGCTCACCCGTCAGATAAGTATTTTGCGGAGACACAAAGTAGCGCACGACATTTGCAACATCTTCGGGTTGGCAGACTTTGCCGAAAGGCATCACGTGGTCGAGCTCCCTGAGATCCTGCACACCCGCCGTGGCTTGCATGAGTCGCCGGCCCATCTCCGTCTCGACGAGTCCGGGTGCGACGATGTTGACCCGGATACCGTGCGGTCGTTCTTCTTTCGCCAGCGTATAGGCAAGTGCTTCCATCGCACATTTGCCCATGTTGTAGGGTGCACCGTAGCCACCCAGTGAGCGTGTAGCAACGCTGGAGATCATGATGATGTCACCGCGTGGCAGTTCACGCATCTTCGGCAGGACGAGTTTGGCCAGATAGTGAGGGCCGAAGGCATGTGTCGCGACCACTCTTTGCAGCTCCGCTATCTCGGTGTCTACGACCGAGCGACCGCGGCTGGCGATCCCGGCATTGTTGATGAGTATTCCAACTCCACCGAAGTCGGTTTCGACGGCTGCGACCATCGCCGCATCCTGCTCGTAATCATCAACCGACGCCTGGTAGGCTGCCGCCTTCCGGCCAAGTGCCTGTATCAAGCCGACCACTTCCTGCGCGGATTCTGCATCGCGACGGTAATTGACCGCTACATCCGCACCGGCTTCGGCCAGCGCAAGTGCAATAGCCCTACCCACGCCACGACCGGCACCTGTGACCAGCGCTACTCTGCCTTCCAGATCCATTTTTATTCTCCTTTGAACTGCGCGTCGCGCTTTTCTAAAAAAGCGCTGACACCTTCCGCGAAATCTTTTGTCGAGCCTGCCTGGTTTTGCAGCTGCGCTTCGTATTCGAGTTGCTGCTCAAAGGCATTGTGCCAGGTGCTCCAGTAGGCTTTGCGTATCAACGCAAGGGACTTCGGCCCATCGGCGAGTTTTTTCGCAATGCCCATCGCGCCATCGAGCAGCGCTTCGTTATCCTCATAGAGTCGATTGACCAGTCCCCACTCCTGCGCCTGCTCGGCCGGCAGGCGCTCAGCGAGCAGCGACAATTCCATCGCTCTGCCCCAACCCACCAGGCGCGGCAGCATGAATGTCGATCCGCCATCGGGGATCAGACCGATACGGGCAAACGCCTGCAGAAAAAAGGCGCCTTTCGCCGCGCAGACAATGTCACCCATGATCGCGAAACTCATTCCGACACCCGCGGCTGCACCGTTGACCGCGGTTACGATCGGCATATCCAGATCGCGCAAGGCAAACAGAATTGGGTGGTAGGTGGAGCGCAGGCCATCACCAGCACCACCGGGTTCGCCCCGATTCTCGTCCTGCAGGTTGGCACCGGCACAGAATGCCCGACCCTCGCCGGTGAGCAACAGCGCCCGCGCCCCGTTGCGCGGATCTGCGATCTGGCGAATGGCACTGCCGAAATCGACGAGCATCTGCGAGCCAACGGCATTCAAGACTTCCGGATGATTGAACTTCAAAACTGCGACATTGTCTTGAAATTCGAGGGACATTCTTTGCAGGTCGCCTGACATTCTTGACTCTCCTGTTATTACAGCGGGTTGTGACGACAGGTTGTTACACCCATGCGCGCGTGAGGACGTGAAGAAAAGGCGCAAGACGATAGCGTATTTTCCGGTACGCTCACAGCGTTTTGCAGTGGGAGGAGAGACGCATGACACTATCGGCAGGTCGCCGTCTGCGGCTCACATCGATACTGCTGGGCCTGCTGGTCACAGCCAACGCGCTCTCAGCGAGACAATCGCCGGATCGCTGGCAGCAGCTTGCAGCCACGCTGCACGAGGTACAGATCGCCAACCAGGTACCGGCACTCGGGCTCGCCCTTTTTGACGCCGGGCAACCGGTGCTGATCGGCGGCTATGGCGCAGCCGATGCCCAGACGCCGTTTCGCTGGGGCTCGATCAGCAAATCATTTACCGCACTTGGTGTCCTGCAACTGGCTGAACGGGGCCTGGTGGACCTCGATGCACCGTTACGCGATTACGTTGCAGCCGGGGCTTACGTCAATCCCTGGGCGCCAGCACAGCCCGTTCGCCTCATCCATCTGCTGGAACTGAGCGCCGGCCTGAGCGATCTGAGCGGCGCAGAGTTCAACGACAACGTGCCCTATCCGCTCGCCCAGGCACTGGCCCGCAACGCCAGCGAGCGAATCCTCCGCTGGCCTCCCGGCTTGCAGCACAGCTACACCAACGTCGCGCCCGGCATGAGCGCTGCGGTCATCGAAGCCGTCAGCGGCCGGACCTTCGAAGATTTCATGGTGCAATCCGTGCTGCAGCCCATGGGGATGCGGACCGCAAGCTTTCTGGCGCTTAGCGGCCTGCCGGGTGGCTTCAAGGCCGATGGTCGCAGCGAGATCCCCTACTGGGAAATGACCTTCCGCGCCTTCGGCGCGCTCAATGCGCCGGTGCGCGAGATGAGCCGATTTCTGCAACTGCTGCTTAACGGCGGCAAACTCGACGGCGAGGTGGTATTCCAACCGGCAACGATCGAGCGAATGTTCGCCCCGGCCAGCACCCTGGGCGCTCGCGGCGGGCTGCGTATCGGCTATGGCGCCGGGGCCTATGGCTGGGTCCGCAATGGCCACCTTTTCTGGGGCCACGGCGGCGATGCCGACGGCTACCGGTCCCGTTACGCCGTGCAACGGACGAGCGGTCGCGGCTATCTGATCGTCATCAACACCGACAACCCGCGCTTGTTGCGGCGGTTGCAGAAACTCATCGAAATTGAACTCACGCGTGATCTGCCAGCAGGCAGGCCGCCGAAAATAATTCAGGCCCACGACCTCGAACGCTACACGGGCGAATATTATCCCGCTTCGAGCCGATCCGGTGGTACCCGCTGGCGCGAGGGCGATGCCGCTGGGGCACAGATCACTGCAGCAGGCAACAGCCTCGTCTTCAGCCGGGGAAAACGCCGCATCCGCCTGTTTCCGGTGGCTACAGGCCGATTTCGCCGCGCCGAGGACCCCGCAGTGAGCGTCGTTTTCGGGCGCGATGAGGCGGGCAGCTGGTATATGCAGGGTGAACTTGGCAATTTCGTGAACCTATCGCGCGGCCCTTGTCCAGGTTTCCTCGAGCCGTGCATTCGGCAATAATCAGACTATGGCTGAACTGGGGGTTCAATCAGACCATGGCTGAACTGGGGACTTGCGAACTGAGACTGGCAAAACCCGCCGATGCGGCTCTGCTTGCGCGGATGTCGCGCGACTACATCGAGCAGGGGACGGGCTGGCGCTGGCGCACAGCACCGCTCAAACGCAAGATCGCGGCCCCCGAAACGGTCGTCCTGGTTGCAGAAGTCGAGCTCGCCGGTGTGCGCTTCACCGGTGGCTTCGCTGTAATGGATTTCGAGCTGAACAAGGCGCTCTTGAGTCTTCTGGCGGTGCACCCGAACCTGCGTCGTCAAGGCGTGGGCAGCAAGCTGCTGCGCTGGCTGCACAAGAGTGCGCGATATGCACAGTGCCAGCACATCGAGTTGCAGGTCCGCGCCGACAATCACAAAGCCCGACGCTTCTATCAACAACTGGGCTATCAGGAAGAAGCGCTCATTCCAAACTACTACAACGGCAAAGACGCCGCCTACCAATTGAAGCTGAGACTGCTCGATCGATGAGCGAGTCGGCCGCAGCCGGGCCACTCCAGCAGGTTGCAAAATTCGCCGCAGAAATCAGACGCCGCGGTGACGAATTCGAACGCAACCGGTGCATGGCCGCTGACCTGGCACAACGCATGGCTGAAGCTGGCTTGTTCCGACTCCTGGTCCCCGCCTGCTATGGTGGCGGCGAAGTTCATCCCCGACTGTACTTCGACACACTGACTGCAACCGCGCAGGCAGACGGTGCAGTCGGCTGGGTGCAGATGATCGGAGTCACCACCGGCATCATGGCAGCCTCGCTGCCCCATGAATGGTCCGAGATTCTCTACGGTGCCAATCCCTGCAATATCACAACCGGCGTCACAGCGCCCATCGGCAAGGCCTACCCGGAGTCGGGGGGGCTGCGGGTCAGCGGCCGCTGGCCGTTCGCCAGCGGGTCGCAGATCGCCGATTGGATCTGTGGTGGCTGTCTGATCATGGACGACGACGGTCCTCGCAAGGACGAGCACGGTGTGCCGCAATCGCTCCTGGTCTTTTTCCCTGCAGCGGATGTCACGGTGCATGGGGATACCTGGGAGACATCGGGTCTGTGCGGCACCGGCAGCCACGATATCGAAGTGAGCGATCTGTTCGTACCCGAAGGTCGCTGGGTCGAGCTTGGCAAGCGGGCACGAGTGGATGCACCGCTCTACCGGTTCCCCACGTTCGGGATGCTGGCTCTGGGGGTATCGGCCGTGGCGCTTGGTATCGCTCTGCACGCGATCGAAGCCTTCGTCAGCCTGGCCACGGAAAAGGTACCAACCGGCTCACGCCGATCGCTGGCACAACGCTCCGGAGTGCAGAAAGATCTGGCGCGCGCCGAAGCCGCTGTGCAATCCGCCAGGGCGCTTACCGTTGATGCAATCGACGAGGCCTGGCAGCACGCCAATGCGGAGGGTCGCTTGAGCATGGAAATCAAGGCTCGATTACGCCTGGCAGCCACGAACAACGCCTGGTCGGCGGCCACCGCGGTGGATCTCGTGTACCACGCAGCCGGTGGCAGCTCGATCTATATGAAAAGTCCCCTGCAACGTTGCTTTCGCGACGTTCATGTCGCCACCCAGCACCTCATGGTCGCCCAGCCCACCTATGAGGTCATTGGTAAAGTGCGGCTCGGCCTGGATCCGAAAACTCCCCTGTAATGTTGCTCGGGACAATCGCCTCACCTGCCCTGCTGTCGGCCAGTCCACGCGATCGACGCAACTATGTCGCGCGCATCCTCGACAACGGCATCGATCATGTTTTCGTTGCGGACCATGTGAGCTTTCACGTCGGCATGGGCATGGACGGTCTGATAAACGCAGCCACCCTGAGCGCGCTCGACGAACGATTGAAAGTTTGTGTCGGCGTCTACCTCCTCGCACTGCGGCATCCAGTCACCGTCGCCCGCCAGCTTGCAACGCTCGCTGAATCCGCCCCGGGCCAACTCATCTTCGGCGTCGGCGTTGGCGGTGAAGACCGCAATGAAATCGCCATGTGCGGCGTCGACCCGGCCAGTCGCGGAAGGCGCACGGATGAGTGTCTGCATATCGTGCAGAGCCTGCTCAGCGGAGAACCACTCGACCACGGTGGGGAGTTCTACGATTTCGAGCACGCCTGGATCCAGCCACCGCCACAACCAGCCATTCCTTTCCTTATCGGCGGCAGGGCCGACCGGGCCATCGCCCGCGCCGCCCGCTTCGGCGACGGCTGGTTGGGTGTGTGGACTTCAGCAGCGCGGTTCGCCGAGGTCGCCGCCCCGATACACGACCAGGCCGCCAAGCTGGGACGGGCAACCCCG
>JAPUFN010000239.1 GCA_027293665.1 Gammaproteobacteria bacterium
CAGTGGTTTCCCGGCCGCGTCCGCGGCAGACACATACACCTCTCCAGAAGGACCGCGAATTGTCAGTTTGTCCTGTGTTCTGAGCAGCTCATCGAGCAGCTCGGCACCCTGTGCACCCGCAACGTTACGAAAGTGAAGGCACAACCGGGGCAGCCGCGCAGGACTGCTGGCGATGGTCCTTGGAATCACTTCACCGCCGGGGTGGACAATTTCGAGATACTGCCCGGCGCGAAAGCGAAATCCGGGTGTGCTTACATGAAGCTCAATCAGTCGAACTGGCGAACCCGAGATCGCCTCGATGTCGGCGACAAACATCGGCAATAGGCTAACGGCCTCGCATCGACGCGAAGAATTCCGCGTTCGTCTTGGTATCCTTCAGCTTGTCGAGCATAAACTCGATCGCGGCGACATCATCCATCGCGTGGAGGAGTTTGCGCAGAATCCAGACGCGTGCCAGCTCTTCTTCGCCCATCAGTAATTCTTCGCGGCGAGTGGCTGAACGGCGGATGTTGATTGCAGGGTAGACGCGTTTTTCGGCGATCTTCCTTTCCAGGTGCAGTTCCTGATTGCCGGTGCCTTTAAATTCTTCGTAGATGACTTCGTCCATCTTCGACCCGGTATCCACCAGGGCAGTTGCGATAATGGACAGACTGCCGCCTTCTTCGATGTTACGCGCTGCACCGAAGAATCGCTTGGGACGCTCGAGTGCATGGGCATCGACACCACCGGTGAGCACCTTGCCTGATGACGGCACGATGGTGTTATAGGCACGCGCGAGGCGGGTGATCGAATCGAGCAGAATGACGACATCCTTTTTGTGCTCGACGAGTCGCTTGGCTTTTTCGATTACCATCTCGGCCACCTGGACGTGGCGTGATGGGGGCTCATCGAAGGTGCTTGCGACAACTTCGCCGGTGACCAGCCGTTGCATCTCGGTGACCTCCTCGGGTCGTTCGTCGATGAGCAGCACGATCAGGGTGGTATCAGGATTGTTGGCGGCAACGGATTGCGCGATGTTCTGCAACACGAGTGTCTTACCCGCTTTGGGTGGTGAGACGATGAGTGCGCGCTGGCCTTTGCCGATTGGTGCGACCAGATCGATGATCCTGGCGGTCAGGTCTTCGGTGCTGCCATTGCCGCGCTCGAGAACCATCCTTTCATCGGGAAACAATGGCGTGAGGTTTGAGAACAGAATTTTATGTTTTGTCGAATTGGGTTCGCTGAGGTTGATCTGATCAACCTTGAGCATCGCGAAGTAGCGCTCGCCGTCCTTCGGTGCGCGTATTTTGCCGGCGATGCTGTCGCCGGTGCGCAGGTTGAATCGCCTGATCTGACTCGGCGAGACATAGATATCGTCCGGTCCTGCGAGGTAGGAGCAGTCGGCGGAGCGCAGAAAGCCGAACCCGTCCTGCAGAATTTCCAGTGTGCCTTCGCCGTAAATGTCTTCGCCGGCTTTCGCCTGTTTCCGCACAATCGCGGCGATGACTTCCTGCTTGCGTGCGCGTGCAGTATTTTCCAGGCCCATTTCACGGGCCATATCGACGAGATCGCCGACTGGCTTGGCTTTCAGTTCTTTAAGATTCATAGACATGTTGAATGATCGATGTGTTGAAAAATGGAGGGATGTATGGGGCTTTGTTAGTCCCACTTTTAAATTAGTCCGCTGAGTCCTCAGCTTTGGTAGATCAGCTTTATCTGGTTTGCTTGATTCAAGTAGCTGTTTGTCGCTCCGGTTGGCCGTCAATTGTTGTGGCCGAAGAGCGGAATGGCCTGCTTATTTTAGTTTTTGTCTTCTGCAATCAGTTTTTGGTCGTATCTATTTACAGCCGAAAATGGCAGCCGAAAATTCTGGTAATTCTCTAAGCGCGAATCATCTGATTCAGTGAAGCGTGCGAGTAGAGAGACAAGAGGTCAGGAACCGATGAGCGCAGCAGATGCTGCTAGGACCTGAGCTAAGTGTAGTGGTTTCAAGCCCCCCGTCAAGGTGCGAACCGGACACAGTTCGCACCCATTGCGGGAGCTGTTTCAGATATTGCTGTCCAGAAACGCCGCCAGCTGGGATTTTGACAGCGCGCCGACCTTGGTGGCCTCCACCTCGCCGTCCTTGAACAGCATCAGTGTCGGGATGCCCCGGATGCCGTATTTGGGCGGTGTTTCCTGATTGGCGTCTATGTCGAGCTTACAGACTTTGATGCGATCGCCGTACTCGTCGGCGATTTCGGTGAGTATCGGGGCGATCATCTTGCACGGTCCGCACCACTCGGCCCAATAGTCGACCAGCACGGGTTTGTCGGATTTCAGGACGTCTGCATCCCAATCAGCATCCGACGTGTAGACGATGTTATCGCTCATCAGGAGGCTCCAATAGCTACAGGCAAAGGAGTGTAGCACGAGATTGTGCGGCCACTGATAGACGCAATCGGCATTGCCTTATAAACAAGTTCCCGGCTCGCCAATGCTGCCCGATGCGGGTTCACCAATCACCGCGGGATGACGAGAACCATCCCTACAGACTCTCAGCCACCCGCCTGGCAAAGTAAGTCAGAATGCCATCGGCGCCGGCGCGTTTGATGCAGATCAGCGATTCCATGATGACGTCTTCGGACAGCCAGCCGTTGTCGATTGCCGCCATATGCATGGCGTACTCACCGCTCACCTGATAGGCGAATGTCGGCACGCCGAAAGTGTCCTTAACCCGCCGCACCACATCCAGATAGGGCTGGCCGGGTTTCACCATCACCATATCGGCACCCTCCTCCAGATCCAGCGCGACTTCCTGCAAGGCCTCGTCACTGTTGGCCGGGTCCATCTGATACGTTCGTTTGTCGCCTTTGCCGAGTGTCGCGGCTGCGCCGACAGCATCCCGAAACGGCCCGTAGTAGGCGGAGGCGTACTTCGCCGAGTAGGCCATGATCTGGGTATTGGTGTAGGCGCCAGCTTCCAGTGCCTGGCGGATCGCGCCGATGCGGCCGTCCATCATGTCGCTCGGCGCGATGACGTCAGCACCCGCATCGGCACAGACGAGCGCCTGGCGACACAGCGCATCGATCGTTACGTCGTTGACCACATAGCCCGTGTCATCGATGAGGCCATCCTGACCGTGGCTGGTGTAGGGATCGAGTGCTGCATCCGTCATGACCCCGAGTTGCGGGACTGCTTCCTTTACCGCTCGGACAGCCCGTGGAATCAGGCCTTCGGGATTCCAGGCCTGCTCACCGCCGGGTGTGCGCAGGTCGGTAGCCAGATTCGGAAAGAGTGCGATCATGGGAATACCGAGCTCTTCTGCGCTGCGGGCCTCAGCCACCAGAAGATCGATGGACAGCCGCTCAACGCCTGGCATTGAGCTGACGGGATCGCGCTCGTTAGTACCTTCTATCACGAAGAGGGGATAGATTAGATCGTTGGCGCTCAACTCGGTTTCCCGCACCAGGCGTCTGGCAAAGTCGCT
>JAPUFN010000024.1 GCA_027293665.1 Gammaproteobacteria bacterium
CAAGAGGGTAAACCACCAGGCTACGGCGCCTGAAGCAGTTTCGAATTGCCTTTGAGCAGGTTGACCACACTCAGCATATCCACATCGGTCAGCTCGCCGGAATCCACCATCGATCCACAGAGGTTCACTGCGCCAGGCGCACAGTCGCTGGCCTGCCTGAAGCGGGACAGAGCGCCCGAGTTGCGACCGAGAAGTTCGTCAATCACCGCAGGGCTCAACATTGCTGCCGTCTCGAGCACCGGAAACTCGATGATATTGTGCAGAACAGAGAGAAATTTCGGGCCGATCAGCTGAGGCACCATCGGCCCCTGGTGCCGGTGCAGCATTCGTTCTGCTGCATACCGATAGAATTCGAGGACGCTGTTGCCGCGGCGAAAACTCATGAATGCATTGTGAATCTTGCGGTAGACCTGGAATTTGGCGCCGCTACGTTGCACCCAGACTTCGCGACCGAAGGCAGCGTCATCAGCCGGAAGCTCAAACGCGGACTCATCTACCACAAGCGTATCCGCATCGACCCATACAGCACAGTCATAGCCCTGAGCCAGCGCGGATGCCAACGCATAAAGCCTGGCAAGATCCGACGCTACCAACGGCTGCGAGGAAGTTTTCTCCCGGATAACCCGGGGCAGTGGATCAAACAATGCATCATCCAGCCACCGGTAGGCAAAACCCCGCTGTGCGGCCCAATTGCGTACCGAGTCAACGCACGGTTGATACCAGGATGCGGGCATGGGTGAGCGGTGAGACTGGATCACAACTACCTCTACCACAGTCGCCTCGGGTTAAAATGACCGATCAATACTGTACCTGTCCGCTGAGTGAGGAATATTTCGATGAGCCAGGCCACCGATGGATTCGTTATGAACCAGACCATGTTACGAATCAAAGATCCAGAAAAGTCCGTGCAGTTTTACACCGACGTGCTTGGTATGACGCTGCTGGATCGTTATGACTTCGACACGATGAAGTTTTCCCTGTACTTCTTCGGTTATCCCGATGCCGCAGATGGCGAGATACCCGATGAACCGACAGCCAGAACGACATGGGTGTTCGGCCGCAAGGCCTTGCTCGAGCTTACCCACAACTGGGGTACGGAGGATGATGCCGAGTTCAGCCACCACAATGGTAACGATGATCCGCGCGGATTCGGCCACATCGGAATTTCGGTTCCCGACGTCTACGCCGCCTGTGACCGGTTCGATTCTCTCGGCGTCGAATTCGTCAAACGGCCGGATGAAGGAGCGATGCGGGGCCTCGCCTTCATCAAAGACCCCGACGGCTACTGGATCGAAATACTATCAGCGCCCGGACTGAGCGAGCTGATCAACAGCATGCAGTAATCTAAGATCCTATGCGCCGTTCGCTGCGCGCATCCGTTCGAGTTCTTCCCAGCCGAGATATGAGGTGAAGCCATCGTCATCAAAAAACAGCACCGTGCCCTCGCAGATGAACAGATACTCCGTGTCCTCCAGCGCAGTGGTGGCGCCGTGCAGCATGCCATTGGGTTCATAGATGTAGTCACCGGCATTCAGCGTCCCATCACGCACCTGCAGTTTGCCCGAGAGAATATAAGTATGTGACGCGCTCAGATGCTTGTGGGGTGCCGCAACATAGCCCTTCAGCCAGCGGAACAGACACGCCCAGGTACCGCTTTCAGAACCGGTCCAGAGAATTTTCATGTAAGCCTTGCCGGGTTCGGTCTCAAGCCAGTCCATCTTGCCGGCCTCGACCAGCGTATCCATCAACTCCGCGTTCAGCGGTGAAATATCCTGCGGCAATCCCATTTCTCGTCCCCTCGTTGAGTAAGCTCTTTGCAGATGTTAGCACTGCAGCTTATGTCGAATCTCGAAATCTGTAAGGCCTCAACCTCATGGTTGTTGTGACCGCTACGCCGCAACTCGGTACCATCGCGATTCCCTGAGCACACAACAGAAAGAACTTGTCAGGAAAACCAGAGAATTCAACGGCGAATACCACCGCGGAAAACGACTATGACATCGCCATTGTCGGCCTGGGACCCGTGGGCTGTACCGCTTGCCTGCTGCTCGCCACCGCCGGACTGAAAGTCATCGCGTTCGAACGCGACCCGCAGGTCTACCGGTTACCCAGGGCGGTAAACATGGATGGCGAAATCATCCGGGGCTTTCAGCGCATCGGTCTGGGTGATTCCGTCAACGCGCTCATGCAGCCTGTTCGGCCCGGTGACCGCGTCGGCTTCGCCAACTCGCAGCGCGAATGGCTGTTCGGCCAGGAGGTTCGTGACTTCGGCGGCAACGGCTGGCAGCCAATGAATTTCTTCGACCAACCGGAGTTGGACGGATACCTGCGCGATATCTGCACTGCCCACCCGGACGTTACGCCAAAAATAGGCTGGGATGTGTCGGCCGTTATAGACAACGGCAACGACGTGACGATTATCGCCAGCCCGCTGGATTCTGATTCAGCGAGTTCCTTCAGCGCTCGCTACCTCCTCGGCTGCGATGGCGCGTCGAGTTATATCCGCAGAGAGATCGGCAGCGACTGGCACAATCTCGGTTACGATCACGACTGGCTGGTCGTGGATGTCGTCGCACATCCGGGCAACACCCTGGACCACACAACGCTGCAGGTTTGTGACCCTGACCGCATCACCACTTATGTGTGCACCAAAGATCCATATCGCCGCTGGGAATTCAAACTGAATTCAGGGGAAACCTGGGAGGAGATGCTCGAACCTGCGCGAATCGCCGAGTTAATCGAATGCTGGACACCGTCTGGAACCTACGAAGTACGGCGGGCAGCGATGTATCAGTTCCACGCAGCCACCGCAGACAACTGGCGCCGCGGCAACCTTTTCATCGCAGGTGACGCTGCGCATCAGACCCCGCCGTTTCTGGGTCAGGGCATGAACGCCGGTATGCGTGACGTCATCAATCTTGCCTGGAAGTTACCGCTCGTCCTGCAGGGCCTCGCTAATGAACGCCTACTCGACACCTACCAGAGCGAACGGGATGCTCACGCCGCTGATCTCGTTGAGTGGGCGGTGGCGATCGGCAGGTTGATGGATCATCTCGCCGAAGTGGAGGCCGCCGAGCGTGGCGGTCGCCCTGTTCCCGCAACTCCGGCGCAAAGCGCGTCTGCAGGTTACGGCCAGGGTCGCGAGCAACCGCCACTACGTGCCGGTGTATTTCATCTCGAACAGGTGAGTGATACAGGCTCCACCGGGTATCTCTTCAGTCAACCCATTGTCATCGATGGCAACGGCGTAGAGTTGCGCCTTGATGAGCTGCTGGGTCCGGGTTTTTCGATCGTGGGCCGAACGGCCGCCGACCTCGCCTGCTCTGCGGCGTCAGGGGCTGTCCTGCAACACCTCAACGTGCGCAAAGTGGCGCTGGCAGGCCTGCAGGAAGTCCGCGGCCACTTTGATCGTCTCTTTGAGCAGCACAGTGTTGCCATCGTGCGGCCGGATCGCTACGTATTCGGCCATGCGACAACCGACATCAGCCTCGATGATCTCATCGGGGAACTGAGCGAAAAACTCTGTCTAACGCTCGAGTAGCGGACCTAGATCGACCAAAGCAGTACGCACGACTGACTCGATCCCTGAGACATCGGTCCAGGCGAACACAAGCCGGTCTTCTGAACGTACCATTTGCGGAAAACCCGATGGTCGATTCGGGGCCATCCGGGCGACCTGAATGATGGAACTCAACTCACCCTCGGCGCCAACGCGGCGAACATTGAGGCTCGCCCAGCCATCTTCGCTGCGGGACATCCAGCTGACAGCGCTGCCGCCATCGGGCAGCACAACGACATCCACTCTGCCAAGGGGCTCCTCAGTGGCAACATCGATCGCTGGAGCAAATGAGTCTCCGCCATCGGCAGATCTGGCCAGCAGTACCAATGGCGTCTCGTTCGCCGCTGTATACCACGCAACGACTACTTCAGCACCGTGCGCTGCGATAGCGGGTCCGTTCACAGGACAACCCGTTATCAGCCAGTTATCTGCGGACACCCGCACTGCTTCCTGCCACTTGTCGTGCACTTTTCTGACCAGGTAGATATCGCGAAT
>JAPUFN010000240.1 GCA_027293665.1 Gammaproteobacteria bacterium
ACAAGCTTTGCACACACCGGTGGGTACGGTAGCTTTGGCCGCACCTCTACAAGGTACTGTAATTGCAATCGACGTGACCGAAGGCGATACGGTTGTCGTTGGCCAACAGCTCCTGGTGATGGAATCCATGAAAATGGAGCACGAAATTCGTGCAACCAGTAGTGGTCTGGTGCGGCGCCTTGGCGTGGCAGTTGGCGACACAGTTCACGAGCAGCATCCGCTCGTGTTCATCGAAGAGACGGATGTAAAGGTCCAGCTCGATACTGCCGTAGACGATGTCGATCTTGATCACATTCGCCCTGATCTCGCGGAGATCGTTGCGCGCCAAAACAAGACGTTGGACGCGGCTCGCCCTGACGCGGTGGCCCGCCGGCGAAAAACAGGTCAACGCACCGCGCGCGAGAACGTAGAGGATCTGTGTGATTCCGGTACTTTCGTGGAGTATGGCTCGCTGGTGTTAGCTGCACAACGCCGCCGCCGTTCACTCGAGGATCTGATCGATAAGACCCCGGCTGATGGCATGATTACCGGAGTAGGCTCGATCAACGGGGATCTTTTCGGCGACCCACACTCGAAGTGCGCGGTGATGTCATACGATTACACAGTGCTTGCCGGTACTCAGGGCGGCCAGAATCATCGCAAAACGGACCGCATGATCGATATCGCTGAGGCAGGCATGATGCCGATGGTGCTCTTCGCGGAGGGGGGTGGTGGCCGACCCGGTGACACCGATGGGTTAGGGGTCAGTACTCAGACGACGTTCTCACGCTTCGCGCAACTCTCGGGTCTTGTGCCTATGATCGGCATTACTTCGGGCCGCTGTTTTGCGGGCAACGCATCGCTGCTCGGATGCTGTGACGTAATCATCGCCACGGCGAACTCGAACATCGGCATGGGTGGTCCCGCAATGATCGAAGGCGGGGGTCTTGGTATTTACACACCGGAACAGATCGGCCCAATGTCCGTGCAGGTGGCGAATGGGGTTGTGGACATCGCCGTTGCAGACGAAGCAGAAGCCGTAACCGTCGCGAAACAGTATTTGTCTTATTTCCAGGGCCGACTCGACACGTGGGAATTTCCCGACCAGCGCGCGATGCGGCGCATTGTGCCGGAGAACCGGCTGCGGGTGTATGACATCCGCGAAGTCATCGAGGTAATCGCTGATAAAGGTTCTGTGTTGGATATCCGCCGAGGCTTCGGGTTCGGTATGGTGACTTCGCTCATCCGTATCGAAGGACGCCCGGTAGGTGTTATCGCTAACAATCCAGCACACCTCGGTGGTGCCATCGATTCCGATGCGGCGGACAAAGCTACGCGCTTCATGCAGTTGTGTGATGCCTTCGACGTCCCCATTCTCTATCTTTGCGACACCCCCGGCATCATGGTGGGTCCGGAAGTGGAGAAGACGGCTCTTGTGCGGCATTCGAGCAGGATGTTCGTGATTGGAGCCAACCTCTCAGTGCCGTTTTTCACTATCATCATTCGCAAGTCGTATGGCCTCGGGGGTATTGCGATGTCGGGTGGATCACACCACACGCCCACCTTCTCCATCGCCTGGCCGACGGGTGAATTTGGCGGTATGGGTCTGGAAGGGTCGGTGAAGCTCGGTTATCGAAACGACCTGGCCGCCATTGAGAATCCCGAGGAGCGACTTGCACGCTTCGAGGAAATGGTTGCGAAAGCTTACGAGCACGGTAAGGCGCTCAACCAGGCATCGCTTTTTGGTATCGACAACACCATTGACCCTGCTGATTCACGCTGGTGGGTGGCGAGCCTGTTGAGTTCATTTCGTTCCAAGCCTCGTACCGGGAAGAAGCGGCCGGCGATCGATGCGTGGTGATCTTCAACACTAACCCTCGGACCGGCATCGTTGCGGCACGTGATGTCGAAAGCAAGAGTGGTGTAGCATGGCCAGTTCACGTCTTAATAAAAGGGGTAGTCATGAGCCAGGTTGTCATCGTGGATAACATTCGCACCGGACTCGCCAAAGCGCATCGCGGGACATTCAACCTGACACGATCGGATGATCTGGTGGCGCACTGCATCGATGCGCTTCTCGAGCGCAACTCAAGAGTTGATGCAGCGGAAATTGAAGACGTCATACTCGGCTGTGGGCGTCAGGTCGGCGAGCAATCAGGTAACGTCGCTCGCCATGCGGTGGTGTTGTCGAAGCTGCCGATCACCGTACCGGCCACCACCATCAGCCGGGCTTGCTCGTCGGGGCTCAACTCGATTGCTTTCGCGGCCAACCAGGTCGCAAGTGGCTGTGCCGATATCATAATGGCGGGCGGGGTCGAATCGATCTCCGGTTTGAGCCGCGGAGAGCCTGCCGAGTTTGCAGAGAACCCGCGCCTTCTCGAAGAGAAGCCAGATGTATTCATGGCGATGGGAAATACCGCCGAAGTGGTAGCACGCCGTTACCAGGTGTCCCGGGAAAGCCAGGATGAGTACGCGTTACGAAGCCAGCAACGTTACGCAGCCGCGGTCGAAACGGGTTACATCGCAGAAGAGATCGCGCCCATGACGGTCGAGTGGCGTAAGGTCATCGACAAGGAAACGAAAGAAACGGCCATCGTTGCAGGAACCCTCGACAGGGATGAATGTAATCGCCCGACAACAACTTCCGAGGGCCTGGCCAAGCTTAAGCCGGCTTTTGAGGACGATGGCACGGTGACTGCTGGCAACGCCTCGCAGTTGTCCGATGGTGCTTCGATGACGCTGGTAATGTCCGAGAAGCGCGCCGAGCAGTTGGGCCTCGAGCCGATGGGTTATTTTCGCGGTTTCACCGTCGCCGGTTGTGAGCCTGACGAAATGGGTATTGGTCCGGTTTTTGCCATTCCGAAGCTGCTCGAACGCTTAGGCCTGACGCTGGACGATGTTGACCTCGTGGAGTTGAACGAAGCGTTTGCTTCACAATGTCTCTACTGCCGCGACCGGCTGGGAATTGACCCCGAGAAGTACAACGTAAACGGCGGTTCCATCGCCATCGGTCATCCCTTTGGTATGACAGGCTCAAGGCTGACGGGGTCGGTTTTGCGCGAGCTCAAACGCCGCGACAAGAAGCTCGGCATCGTGTCGATGTGCATCGGTAAAGGTATGGGTGCAGCCGGTATGGTCGAAGCCGCATAACGCACAGGACACCAGCTAGGCTGGTCGGCGCTTCAGTCTTGGAATGCGGGTAAAACAGCTTCTGCAAGCAGTCGTTGATTCTCCACCATGTAGTCGGCCGGACAGGCCGAGTTCAGGATAATCGTGCGCGCTCCCGCACCGATGTATTCCTTGAGACGCGCTACGCAGTCTTCGGGACTACCGGCAAGTGCATATTTACCGACCAGTTGGGAGAAGTCCTGGTTGTACTGCGCGGATAAACGTTCTGCTGCCATCTGCAATCCGCGTTCGCCGTTCTCGTGGACGGCAAAAAAAATGAAGAGTCCAGGCTTCACCGAGTCTTCGCGGCCGAGTTCATTGGCGTAGCCGTCGATAGTCTTGACGCTTTCGCTGAGTTTTTCGGGTGTGTACATATAGGGCAGCCAACCGTTACCGTATTGTGCTGCGCGACGCATGGCGGCATCGCTGCGGCCCGAGATCCATATCGGAGGATACGGTTTCTGGGGTGGTTTTGGTTGCAACGTCAAACCGGAGAGTTTGGTAAATTTGCCGTCGAACGATACGTCATCCTCGGTCCACAGACGTTGCATCACGTGAAGCGCTTCATTGGTGCGGGCCCCTCGTTCGTTCACTGGCACACCGCATGCCTCAAACTCTTTTGC
>JAPUFN010000241.1 GCA_027293665.1 Gammaproteobacteria bacterium
TGATAGTGGCATCGCTGCTGTTTCTCATCGGCCTCACCGGCGTCCTCATTCGACGTAATGTGCTCTTCCTGCTGATGTCGCTGGAAATCATGCTCAATGCCTGCGGTCTCGCTTTCGTTGCAGCAGGGGCATATTGGACGCAGGCCGACGGCCAGATCATGTACATGCTCGTGCTCGCCGTCGCCGCGGCCGAAGTCGCTATTGGCCTGGGTCTCATCCTGCAACTCGAGCGACGTTACCGGCATCTGGATATCGATGCTGCAAGCGAACTCTCCGGCTAACGCCATGGATTTACTGTGGCTGATTCCCGCACTCCCCCTCACAGGATTTTTGATTCTGCTGGTCACGGAAGGCCGTTTACCGAATGTGGTGGTGGCCTTCGTTGGCGCCGGGACTATAGGGCTGGCTGCCCTCATCACGCTGCTCGTGGGTGTCGCCTACGTTGACGCCGGCAGTGAACCCTACTCACAGATTCTCTGGCAATGGATGGCCGTCGGTGATTTCACTCCACGCATCACGCTCTATATGGACGGTCTGTCGCTTGTCATGATCGGCGTCATCACGGGCGTTGGTTTCCTCATACATCTGTATGCCACCGGTTACATGGCAGGTGATGCAGGTTACAGCCGATTCTTCGCCTACATGAACCTGTTCGTGTTCGCCATGCTGATGCTCGTCCTCGGCGACAATCTGCTCGTGCTCTATCTGGGATGGGAGGGGGTGGGCCTGTGCAGTTATCTGCTCATCGGCTTCTATCACGACGATCTGAAAAATGGCTACGCCGCCCGCAAAGCGTTTGTCGTCACCCGGGTTGGCGACACGGCGATGGCCATCGGTCTCTTTCTTCTCTACCGCGAACTCGGAACCCTGGAGATCCAGGCCGTCCTGAGCGGCGCGCAGGCCAGTTGGGAAAGTGGATCTCAGATGTGCACGCTGATCGCGCTGTTGCTGCTGGGCGGCGCGGTTGGCAAGTCAGCCCAGTTGCCGCTGCAAACCTGGTTGCCTGACGCGATGGCCGGTCCCACACCGGTCAGCGCCCTGATCCACGCCGCAACCATGGTCACGGCCGGCGTCTATCTGATCGCCCGCATGCACGATCTGTATCTGCTGTCAGCCGATGCACAGTTTGCGGTCGCATTGGTCGGACTCGCAACACTGTTTATCGCATCGTTCACCGCTCTGGTGCAGACGGATATCAAGCGAATTCTCGCTTACTCGACCATGAGCCAGATCGGCTACATGTTCTTCGCGCTTGGCGTCGGCGCCTGGTCTGCAGCGATCTTCCATCTGATGACCCATGCGTTTTTCAAGGCGCTGCTGTTCCTCGCAGCCGGTTCCGTCATTCTGGCTGTTCACCACGAGCAGGACATTTCGCGGATGGGTGGCTTGTGGCGCCGTCTGCCGGTGCCGTTTGCGAGCATGGTGATCGGCTCCGCCGCCCTCGCCGCATTGCCATTCACCTCCGGTTACTACAGCAAGGACCTGATTTTACTGACCAGCCTCGACCACGCTGGCGGCGGTTGGTTGTGGGGGATCGCGGCGTTCGCCGCGTTCCTGACGGTACTGTACAGCTCACGCCTGATCTTCCGGGTCTTTTTCGGCGAGGTGGTAACACAGCCGGATGACAAATCCGGCCTCAACATGAACCTTCCGCTGATCGTTCTCGCGGTCGCTTCAGTGGCCGGTGGCTGGTTTGGCCTTTCAGCTGTGGCCGAGGTACTGCCGGACGGTGGCATCGATGCCCACGAACACGATGGCATCATGGTCTGGGTCACCGCTGCCGTCCCACTGGTCGGCCTCCTCGTCGGCTGCCTGGTATTCGGTACCCGCAGATTCGACATCACGCACTTAACCAGATCGGCGGCCGCCCAGCCTCTGCGAAAATTCTGGTTCGGTGGCTGGGGGTTCGATACGTTCTATCAGCGGGTTCTGATCGATCCATTCGAAGCACTTGCGCGACTCAACAAAAATGACGGGGTCGACGCAATCTATCGCGCGATCGTTGTCGTTGCGGGTAGTTTGAACAGGATGTTCGCATTGAGCCAGACCGGCAAACTTCGCTGGTATGCCACGAACATGGCGCTGGGTCTTGCGACCGTCGTCCTGATCGCGGTGGTACTCGCATGAGCCTGAGCCTGCTGATATTTGCGTTGTTCAGTGGCGGTCTTCTCGCCTGGTTCAGCGAGCGCCTGCACCCGGCGGCACCTCGTTGGGTCAGTGTCGCCGTGCTGTTCGCAGCAACTGGCTATCTGACCACGGTCTGGCTGGCGGGTCCGAGTGCCGAGGGTCTCTACGCTGAGTTGAATGTGCCCTGGATTCCGGCATTCGGCATCTCGTTGAAATTCGCAATGGACGGCCTGAGCCTGCTGCTGGTTGCGCTAACCCTCTTTCTCGGCCTGGTTGCAGTCGCCTCCTCCTGGACTGAAATTGAATCTCGAACCGGCGCGTTCCAGTTCAACATCATGTGGACGCTCGCCGGGGTCGTCGGCGTTTTCACCGCCATGGACCTGTTTGTCTTCTTCGTTTTCTGGGAAGTCATGCTGATTCCCATGTATTTCCTGATTGCGATCTGGGGCCATGAAAATCGGCGCTACGCCGCAATGAAATTCTTTCTGTTTACTCAGATCAGCGGCCTGGCTCTGCTCCTGGCAATACTCACGCTCGCCTATGTGAACTACAGTATCAGCGGATTGCTGACATTCGACTACGAGATCCTGCGTCACGCCGAAATTCCAGAAACTACCGCTCGCTGGCTCATGCTGGGTTTTTTCATTGCTTTCGTGGTCAAACTGCCGGCCGTGCCCTTTCATACCTGGCTGCCCGATGCACACACTCAGGCGCCTACCGCCGGCAGCGTTCTGCTGGCAGGAATTCTTTTGAAAACCGGCGCCTACGGACTTATCCGTTTCGTCGTGCCACTGTTTGAAGAAGCCGCAATGGATTTTCGCTTTCCCGCGATGCTGCTCGGCGCCATCAGCGTCGTGTATGGCGGTTACATGGCCTACAGCCAGTCGGACTTCAAACGACTAGTCGCCTACTCCAGCGTCAGTCATATGGGTTTTGTACTGCTCGGAGTTTTCGCCTGGAATCAGCTCGCTCTGCAGGGCGCGGTAGTACAGATGATTGCACACGGCTTCTCGTCGGCTGCTTTGTTCATGCTTGCTGGCGCGATACAGCACCGGCTGCATACCCGGGAACTTGGCCAGATGAGCGGACTATGGGCTCGCGCCCCTCGAATGGGCGTCGTGACGCTGTTCTTCGTGATCGCCTCGTTGGGCATGCCGGGCCTTGGCACGTTCGTCGGTGAGTTTCTGGTGCTGCTCGGAGCATTTCAGGTCAACGTGACCCTGACAGTTGTTGCTGCCATCGGAATTATCGTGGCTGCCGTTTACTCGCTTTCGCTGATGCAGCGCTCGTTCCAGGGGCCGGAAAACCCCGACATCGCGGCGATGCCTGATTTCGATGTTCGCGAACTCAGCGTCATGATCATCATGGCAGCCGCACTCGTCTGGCTCGGGATCTTCCCGCAGGGAGTGCTCGACTTGTCAGAACCGGTGATTGCAGCGCTGGGAGTGGCACTGTGACGGGTCAGGATTTCGCTGCGATCGCACCCCATCTGGTGCTCACGACAGGCATCCTCATCACCCTGCTCATCGTGTCTTTCTGGCGTCGCCCCCCGCTAATCGCGGCAGCAACCATCTTTACACTCATCGCTACGCTCATTGCAACGATCGCAAGCTCTAACAATTTGCCCCACGCAATCGGCGAATTTCTGATCGTAGATCAGATCAGTACCTTCATGAACGTGCTGTTCATTCTCGCGGCACTCGTCACGACTGTTCTTTCACGCTCGTATCTGGCGAGTAAAACGCGCGAGCCTGAAGAATTCTACATCCTGCTCGCCACGGCGACGCTCGGCGCGATGACCCTGGTGGTGGCTCACCACTTCGGCGCGCTGCTCCTCGGACTGGAAATACTTTCGATCTCCTTATATACGCTTATTGGGTATCCTGAAGAGGGGCATCCACCACTCGAAGCCACACTCAAGTACCTGATTCTCTCGGGAGTGGGTTCAACCATCATGCTGTTTGGCATCGCCCTGATGTACACCACAACCGGCATTCTCACTTTCGAATCTCCCGCGACGCCACTGGCAGCCGGCTCCCAGATGAAGGTCATCTTCATCATCGGTCAGGCAATGTTCGTCAGCGGCATCGCCTTCAAGCTGTCACTCGTGCCTTTTCACATGTGGACGCCCGATGTCTACGAGGGTGCGCCTGCGCCGATCACCGGATATCTGGCAACTGTGTCGAAGGCGGCAGTTTTCATCGCGCTTCTGCGTTATTTCTTCAACACCAATGCGGCAGAAAATGGCGCGATCTTCGCAATCGTTGCATTGTTCGGCGTCGCATCCATGATCGTTGGTAACTTGCTGGCGCTGTTACAGAGCAACCTCAAGCGGCTGCTCGCTTACTCTTCAATCGCTCACTTCGGCTACCTGATGATCGCACTGCTCGCATTGTCGCGTTTAACAAACCAGGAGATGGCGATAGAGGCGAGCCTTGTCTACCTTGCCGGTTACTTCGCAATGACGCTCGCAGCGTTCGCCGTTATATCCATGTTGTCGAGCAGTGAGTTCATCGGTGAAGAAGACCGGTTGGACGCAAGTGACCTGGAAGATTACGCGGGTTTATTCTGGACACACCCTGTCGCGGCAATCGTTCTCACGGTGGCGATGCTCTCCCTTGCCGGCATTCCGCTGACAATAGGATTTATTGCCAAATTTTACCTGCTGATGGCAGGCATCGGCGGTGCATTGTGGGTTCTGGTCTGGGCACTCATTATCGGCAGCGCGATTGCAATCTATTACTATTTGAGAATTGTGATCACTATGACCCGGCAGTCGAGCGAATCGCCTCGAACTGCAAAGACGCTGGAGTGGGACAGTCTCGTTGCCGCAGTGTTGCTGGGGATTACCGTAATCGCGCTTGGAGTCTATCCGCAGCCAGTTATCGATCTGGTTCGCAGTCTGCTGACGACAATTGGTTGAAGAAGAAGCTAAAGTGACGAAACTGACGATTACAAACCCTCGCGGGGACGTTTAGGAGGAAACATGACCAAGTCAGTCAAAGTGCGTGACTACATGCTCAAAAGACCGGTGCTGGTTCATCCGGATTCCGATCTGTTTGAAGCCATTCACAAGATTCTGACGGCAAAAATCTCGGGAGTTACCGTGGTGGATGATCGCGAGAAACCGGTAGGCATGCTGTCCGAGCTCGATGCGCTGCGCGCCATTCTACATGGCACGTACTATCAGGAAGAGGTTGGAACCATATTAGTCCGGGACCATATGACACAGGGTTGCGAGACCGTTGGACCTGATGACGACATCATCGACGTCGCGGTGTCGATGCTCGATCACAAGCATCGCCGGCGCCCGGTCATCGACAGCCACGGCAATCTGGTTGGCCAGTTGTCCTGCCGCCAATTGTTGAAAGGCCTTAAGGATTTCGACGTGCCGCAACGCAGGCGCGAGGGGTGAAACAATTGCTACGACCAG
>JAPUFN010000242.1 GCA_027293665.1 Gammaproteobacteria bacterium
CTGCGGTTATCCGGTGCTCAGAAAGTGGGCGCGGGCCTCACCACCATCGCCGAAGTCCTGCGCGTCTCTCCTGCCTCGCAGAGTTGAGCCGGCAAGCTCTCTCAAAGGACCTCCAAACCAAAGGCGCTCGTGCGCTCGCCCGGTCGGGATTGCAGATCCGCGACGCTGCCACCCGTGAGGCAGCCGTCCGCGCGTTTGCACTGAGTGATTTCCTTGCAACTGCAGCACTGCGTCATCAGGACTGGCTGCAATTTGTGCTCGATGATCATGCCTTCAGCCGCCCACTGGGATCTGCAGATCTTGCTCGCGCTCTGAGCGAAGCGTGCATCCAGGTTGACGCCATGCCGGCGCTACAAAGAGCGTTGCGGGTGGTCAGGCAACGCCATCAGTTGTGGATCGTCTGGCGCCACCTGCTGCAGGAGGCGGAGTTGGCGGAGACTACGGCGGTCTGTTCGCTCATGGCAGACAAGCTGATCGACACCGCACTGACTCAGGTCTACGCCTGGCTTTGTGAGAAGCGCGGAATGCCGCGAGGTACGTCTGAGGGCACTCAGCAGGCGATGGTCGTGCTTGCACTGGGTAAGCTTGGTGCGGATGAGCTCAATCTCTCATCAGATGTGGATCTTCTCTTCGCCTATCCGGAAAGTGGCAGCACGGATACAGGGGAAACCAATCAGCAATTCTTTGTCCGCCTGGGACAGCAACTCATTGAAGCGCTCGACCCGACTACCGAAGACGGATTCGTCTACCGCGTTGATATGCGACTGCGGCCCTATGGTGACAGTGGGCCGCTGGCGATGGAGTTCACGGCGATCGAAGACTATTACGCTACTCAGGGACGGGACTGGGAACGCTATGCGCTCATCAAAGCGCGTCCGTGCGCGGGAGACGTTGCGGCAGGCGAGCGCTTGCTTGCCGTCCTACAGCCATTCGTCTATCGGCGCTACCTGGACTTCGGAGCGATCGATGCATTACGGGAAATGAAGTCCCGGCTGGTTGCCGAGCGGCAACATATCGACGATGTGAAGCTTGGCCCCGGCGGTATCAGGGATGTCGAGTTCGCCGTGCAGATGCAGCAACTGATATGGGGTGGCCGCGAACGCGCTCTGCAGAATTCACGCCTGCTTGAAGTGGTACCAGCGCTGGTTGCTCTTGGCCTGCTTGCGCAGGACACGGCCGGCACACTGCTCGCTGGGTATCACTTCCTGAGGAACGTTGAGCACAGTCTGCAGGCAGAAGCAGACAGGCAGACACAACAGTTGCCGGCAGGCGCTGAGTCCAGAGAACGCCTGGCGATCAGTCGTGGTTATTCCGACTATGAAGAATTTTTCATAGCGCTCACCCTTCAGCGTAACCGAATCGCTAGTGTGTTCGATGATCTTCTCATCACTACGCCGGTGGCCGATTCTCCCAGTCAGCGGATCTGGAATTCGCGCGTAGACGAAGGCGCGTTGGCGCAATTCGGATTTCACGACCTCAGCGCCACAACCGAGGTGCTGATGACGTTGCACAAAGCGCGAGATCGGCCGTCAGTCAGTGCTGATGCAGCTACGCGATTGGATCGACTGATGCCTGTGTTACTCGACAAAATCCAGAACATGCCGGATCCGGATTTATCTTTACAGCGGGTAGCGCCGATTCTTCGCGGGGTACTACGGCGATCCGCGTATCTGTCTTTGCTGTTGGAAAATCCAGCTACCTGCAGCCACTTCGTTGAGCTCACGACTACCAGTTTGTGGTTGGCGCAAACCCTCGCGAGTCACCCGGCGTTTTTTGATTCGTTGATCGACGGGCGAATACTCAGTGGCAATCAAGACCGCGCAGCGCTGGCTGTAGCTCTTGAACAGCAGCTCGCCGGCGCGGTTGATTTCGAAAACACGCTGGACATTCTACGCGAGTTCAAAGCCCACCACGTTTTCAACATTGCACTTGCCGAAATCCGCGGTTTATTGCCGCTGAAAAAAGTCAGCGATGCACTGACGTTTCTCGCCGAAGCGATGGTTCAAGCGGCGATGAACCTGGCATGGCAGGAAAATCTCGAGCGATTCCCACAGTTTGCCAACACGCGGCCGTTTCTCGTCGTAGGCTACGGCAAGCTCGGCGGAATCGAGCTGGGTCCGGGATCGGACCTCGATCTTGTTTTCATTCACGACATGTCGAGCGATGCCAATCAGTTTCTGCTGAGACTGGTGCGGCGCCTGTTGCATATCCTCACGGTGCCCACCTATCACGGCGCACTCTACGAGATCGATACGCGACTGCGGCCGTCGGGTAGCAAAGGCATGATGGTGAGCTCACTCGAGTCATTCAGAGACTATCAACTCAATCGTGCCTGGGTGTGGGAGCATCAGGCACTCGTGCGAGCTCGTGTCGTGTGCGGTGACCCGCAGCTTGCCGAAGGATTCGCGCGCATTCGTGCAGAGATTCTCGGTATTTCGCGCGACCGAAACAGTCTGCGAACGGAAATTGTCGGTATGCGGCAGCGAATTGGCGGGCACCACAGTGCGGATGACGATATCAAGCGGGGTAGCGGCGGTATCGTCGATATCGAATTTATGGTGCAATATCTCGTTCTGGCCTGGGCTGACCAATACCCCGCGCTGATTGAATACACCGATAACGTGCGGATCCTCGAGGTGGTAGATCGCCTTGAGCTGCTCCCCGCAGGTGCCGCGGCACGGCTCACCACCGCGTATCTCGCTTTGCGCGCGGAGTGGCACCGCAGCGTGCTGGACATTCCCGACCAGGCGCGCTCGGCTGAGGTGTTGAATCAATACCAGGATGATGTTCGCGCCGTCTGGCAACTTATATTTAGAGAAGAAGAATGACTATCGAAGACTTTTCCGACCGCGATGGTTGGATCTGGCAAAACGGCACGCTCGTGCCCTGGCGCGATGCCAAAGTACATGTGCTTACTCACACGCTACACTATGGAGTCGGCTGTTTCGAAGGGGTCCGAGCTTACGCTACGCCGAACGGGCCCTGCATCTTTCGTCTGCATGAACATACCAGGCGACTGTTCAATTCCGCGCACATCCTGGGACTGAAAATTCCTTACACGCCCGAAGAAGTGAATCAAGCTCAACTCGATGTCTTCAAAGCTAACGAGCTTGATGAGGGGTACCTGCGACCCATGATATATCTCGGGTCGGAAGCAATGGGGCTCAGAGCCAAGGCCCTTTCCGTCAATCTAATGGTTGCAGCCTGGCCGTGGCCGGACTACATGGATCCCGACAGTCGCGAGAAAGGCATCACTGTTCGCACGTCGTCGTTCACCCGTCACCACGTCAACATCACGATGTGCAAGGCAAAGGCAAACGGTAACTACATCAATTCGGTGCTCGCGCTGCATGAAGCGCTGGAAGCGGGATGTGATGAAGCGTTGATGCTGGATAATGAAGGCTATGTCACCGAAGGCACGGGTGAGAATATTTTTATCGTGAAG
>JAPUFN010000243.1 GCA_027293665.1 Gammaproteobacteria bacterium
GCAGTTTCACGATCGCCCGAATAACCGGCACTGACATAACTGCTGATCAGAATGTTGGCTGTCTGGTTGCCGGAAATTTCGTTGTCGAAAATCTCGACTTTGTCGTTGGCGTTGATCAGCACGCCGGTACCCGCCGGTACGCCCGCTACGGCACCCCCGGGTGGTGCAAAGTTAGGGGTGTTGTTGTTGATAATCTTGTTGTTGAACACCCGCGTGCTGTGACCGGCCTGTTGCAGATCGGGCATGTTGAACACGAGAATCCCGCCGGTGTTGTTGGTGGCGACATTGTTGTAGACGTCTGCATGAACCGTGTTTTCTATCTCGATACCTGCCACATTGAACTCCGCCCGGTTATCTCGAACCACGACGTTTCTCGATTGCCCGATGTAGATTCCAGCATCGGATGCAGCGATCGCGACGGAGCCTTCCACCAGCACGTTCTCGGTCTGTACCGGATAGATGCCGTAAGCACCGTTTTTCGTATTGGGCCCTCGGGTCCATTCCGTGCGAACGCGACGGATGATGATGTTGCTGCCTTCGTTGATTTTCAGTGCATCGCCTTTCGTGTCTTCAATTGCAACGTCTTCTATCGTGAAATCACTGGCATTCACCAGTAGACCTTCGGCACCGGCGATCTGGCCTGAAAACGACAGCACGGACTTATCCATGCCCGCGCCGCGGATGGTGACGCCGTCGGTATTCAGCGTAAGGCTGCGCGTAAAGGCATGGGTGCCCGGGGGAATCGTGATTACGTCACCCGTTTGCGCGGTTTCCAACGCGAGTCGCAGTTCTTCTTCATAGGGAACGGTCGGCTGCGCCACGTCGCTGCTCTGCTCGCAGGCAGCAAGGGTGAAGACGACTAACAGCCACATGCTGCGCGTGATAGTTGATCTAGACATGTCCATTTCCCTGAATGTTTGGCGGTGGAGGTTATACGTCAAGGTGCCGGCGGGTACAACTTTCATCGGGACAACCCTCAGAAAACCAGTAGGACCCGATCGAGCGTCCAGAAGGTTGCCATTCCACCCATTGCATAGGTAAATGCTGGCACCCATCGCTCGGAAGTGAACAAGCCGGTTTTCGTGATCAGCCATGCGCCGCCGAGCATGATGGCGATGATACAAAGCTGTCCGATTTCGATACCCACGTTGAACAGGAACAGCGACATCGCGAGCTGCTCTTGCGGCAGCCCGATGCCCATGAGCGCACCGGCGAAGCCGAAGCCGTGAAGCAACCCGAACGCAAACGCCATCAGCCAGGGTCGCAGTTGAGTGATCACCGAGCGTTGCTCGGGGGGGACGATGAGTTCGCGCGCAAGAAACAGAATTGACAATGCGATGACGGCTTCCACCGGCTCCTGCGGTATGCGAACCACGTCCAGCACCGACAACGCCAATGTGATGCTGTGAGCAATGGTGAACGCCGTGATCGTCTTCAACAGCATCAGCGGATTGCGAATGAAGAGCACGAGGCCGATGACGAATAGTACGTGGTCGATACTAAAAACCAGATGCTCGACACCGAACTGAAGATAACTTGCGATCGGTGGTGTGGGCTCGGCGAGATTCAGGCTTGGTTTGTCTGCACGCAAAAGTTCTGTCCGGTTGTCGCCGTTCAGGTAAGAAATGCGGACCATCACATCTGTCAGCGTTCTCGTCAGACCGTTGATGTGAACGGAGCCGCTGCGCAGGTCGCAAGCCACCTCCCAGCGCCGGATCAGTGCGTTGTTGGTGTATTCCGGTAGGTCTTCCCGAGTCGTCTCGCACGCATTCGGCAGCACAGGATCAATCGGTAAGCGCCGATCCGCAACAATGGGTTGCTTCCAGACAACCTGATAGTGGTCCGGTGTTATTTCTGCGAGTTCCAGGTAAGCGGGCCTTATCTCGTCCGCGACAATGTTGCCGCCCAACAGGCAGGCAACGGCGAAACTGAGATACCTGCCATGACGCAGGAAGCTGGCTCGTAGCATCAAACGCCCGCCTCTTGCGGGTAGACAATTTCGTAACGCGCTTTGAGTTTTTCGTAGAGTGCTTTGTTTGCTTCTTCGCGTTGGCGCTGCTGGAAATCGTGTTTGATTTTCGTAGCGACAGATTCGAAGGGTTTAAGTTGCGGCTCCTTGCGGTCCGTTAGTTTCACGAGATGCCAGCCGTAGGCAGATCGGATCGGTCCCTGCCACTGCTCGATTGTGTCAACGGGTAGCGCGTCGACCGCGCGCGCGAAATCGCGGCCGAACAGATCGCCTATCACGCGAATCGAACGCTCACCATAGCGCTTCTGCAACATGAACGGATCACCCGGGTTTGTCGCGTCCGTGAGCGCAAGTTCAGCATCTTGCTGAGCATCGTCCCGGCGATCGCTGCTGAAATAACGGTGCTCGAAGCTCAAGAGGACCGGGTTGGTGTAGGCTGCTGCATTGTCGTCGTAGAAATTCCGCAGTTCTGTTTCGGTCAGCGAGCCTGCATCCGACAAGTCTTCGGTCAGAAAAGTCAGCTTTTGCACCAGCCTTCGGCGAATGATGATGTCACCATTGTCCAGACCCATTGCCAGTGCCTCGCGATAGTAAACTTCCTCGCGCAACCACTGTTCAAGCAGACGCATTGCCTCTTCTTCGGTTGGCGGCCGATTCATCTGTGCCTGCCATTGATCGATGATGCGTTGTTGCTGGGCAGATGTGATTTCAATGACGAAATCTTCATCGGCGACGAGCTCAAACTGGTCGGCAGCGAAAATGGCGGCTGCGATGAGCAGAAAGACGAGAAGGGGTTCGCGGGTAAATTTCATGTAGATTTTTTCTTGTGTTGTTGTTTTTGTGCAGTTGTTAAAAAGTAAATACTAAAAGATAGTCGTCATAAGGTAGCTGTTCGGACGTTGTTGTTCAGTTCATCTCAATGCCGCCAGCAACGTTCAAGCTCACGCCTGTCACGTTGGGAGCAGTGGCGAGATAAAGTGCAGCCGCACCCATGTCGGCCGCTGTTTGAGGTCTGCCCAGAGGAATTGTCTGACTTATAGCTGCCTCAAATTCAGCAGCCTGCTGCGCGGGTTCGAGTGCGTTAGTGGGTAGCAGGTGTTCGAGCCACATCGCGGTCCCCACGATGCCTGGACACAGGGCGTTGACCCGGATACCGCTCCCAGCGAGTTCTGCTGCCAGCGACTGGGTGATACCAATAGCGGCGAATTTCGAACCGCAATACGCAGCCATGTTGCGATGACCTTTCTTACCGGCAATCGACGCGATGTTGATGATTGCAGCAGATGTGGATTTGCGCAGCTCTGGCAAGGCGGCCTTGGTCATCAGAAAAATGCCTTTCGTGTTGACCGCAAATACGTTGTCCCATGCGCTTTCTGAAAAATCGTCGATCGGCCCAGACTGCACGACGCCTGCGTTGTTCACCAGAATGTCCAGACCGCCGTAGGCGCTCACCGTCGCTGCGACCGCTGCGGCACAGCTCGCTGCATCGGTTACATCGACGGCTGTAGCGCTGATCTCACCGAAAGCAGACTGTTCACGAACGGTTTGATCGAGATCGCTCGCGTCTGAGAGGTCGTAAGACCAGTCGCCGTCCGCGCGCGTTGCGAGATCGGCCACGACGACGCGAGCGCCGGCTTTGACGAATGCCTCCGCGATACCGCGGCCAATGCCGCGGGCACCTCCAGTTATCAGCGCAACGCGGTTGCGCATGGTGACCCCCAGTTAGAATTCCTCGCCGCGTATTTTAGGGGAATTCAGACGAATCTTTGGAAAAGAATCGATCAGGCCGCGAATTTCTGCAGGTGGAAGTCCGCATTGCCGAACTGGGCGTCGATAATCAGCAGCCGCTTGAAGTAGTGACCGATTTTCAACTCTTCGGTCATACCCATGCCACCGTGCGTCTGCACGGCGTTTTCACCGATGAGGATGCCGGTCTTGCCAACGAGGTGTTTCAGCGCATGGACGCTGCGCTGAGCGGTTGCCGAATCGCCCTGTGCTGCCTCGAGAGTGGCTCGGTAAAGCAGGGATTTGCACTGCTCGTATTCCATGAACATTTCTACCATCCGGTGCTGCAGTACCTGGAATTCGGCCAACGGATGACCGAACTGCTCGCGTTCCTGGGTGTAGGTCACGGTATCTTTGTAGAGCACCTCCATCGCACCTACCGCTTCAGCGCACAGTGCAAGGATGGCATCGTTTGCGACTGCGTTGAGCGTGACAAAGCCCTGATCGAGTTCGCCAAGCAGGTTTTTCGCGTCGATGCGTACGTCCGTAAACGTCACTTCCGATGCACGCAGACCATCCACGGTTGGAAAATTCTCCAGGCTCACGCCATCGGCATCTGCGTCGACAAGAAACAGCGAGATGCCGTTTTCATCCACCTGGCCACCGCTGGTTCGTGTTGAGACGATCAGCTGAGTGGCGGTGGCGGCATTGGCGACCATCGACTTATGGCCGTTGATGACGAACGCATCACCATCGGCGCGCGCGGTCGTGGTGACATCGTGAAGATCAAACCGAGCCTGTTCCTCGGCGTAGGCCAGGGTCAGCTGGCGGGTACCTTCGATGAAAGCCGGTAAGAGTTCTGCTTTCTGTTGCGCGTTGGCTGCCCGTTTCAGAACGCCGCCACCGAGTACGACATTGGCGAAAAAAGGCTCGAGCACGAGCCCTTTACCCAGTTGTTCCATGATTACCATGATTTCAATCGGGCTGCCGCCGAAGCCGCCGTCGGCTTCATCGAATGGCAGAGCGAGCCAACCGAGTTCCGCTATGGTCGTCCACAGTTCGGAACTGAAGCCCTGACTGGTAGCCACGAGCTTGATGCGATTTTCCAGTTCATAGTTGTCCTGTACGAAACGCGCAACGCTGTCCTGCAGCAATCGCTGCTCATCACTGAGTTCGAAGTTCATGATTTTGACCTCTTGATACCAAGCACGTTTTTCGCGATCACGTCTTTTTGCACTTCGCTCGCACCCCCATAGATCGTATACCCGCGGCTCGCCAGATAACTGCCCATACCGCCTTTGGCAAAT
>JAPUFN010000244.1 GCA_027293665.1 Gammaproteobacteria bacterium
CGCGAGGTGCTCGACGCCTATCTGTTGCCGCAACTGGCGGTGCGATGAGCAATCAGGATTTTGTCCGCAGCCTGCCATCATCCGGCTTTGCAGCACCCAGTCATCTCCTGAGCAAATATGTCGATCCGTTGCTGCTGACCACGTTGATTGCCATCGTCGCGTTCGGCTTCATCGTGTTGTACAGCGCGCTGGATCGCAACACGGCGGTATTCACCAACCAGGTCCTGCGCATGGGTCTGGGCTTCGCAGCTCTGCTGGTAGCGGCACAGCTGGCGCCACGCTTCTACCTGCGCTGGACGCCGGTCGTCTACGTTATCGGCATCGGTCTGCTGCTGGCGGTGCTGCTGGTAGGAGTGAAAGTCAAAGGCTCGCAACGGTGGCTGGAAATCCCGGGAATCCTGCGCTTCCAGCCGTCCGAGCTCATGAAAATCGGGGTCCCGATGATGGTCGCCTGGTACCTGCACGAACGCACGATGCCGCCGAGTTTCAAAGATCTCTGTGTCGCGCTGGCGATTATCGCTTTACCGGCTGGACTGACGATGCTGCAGCCGGATCTCGGGACAGGCATTCTGGTGGCAGTTGCAGGATTGGCGGTAATCATCCTCGCGGGCGTTTACTGGCGCTGGATCGGCTTTGCGCTGCTGTCGGGCGCGGTCGCGGCCCCTGGTTTGTGGCTCATACTGCAGGATTATCAGCGCGAGCGGATCCTGACGCTGTTCGACCCACAGAGCGACCCACTCGGCGCGGGCTGGAACATCATCCAGTCGACTACGGCGATCGGATCCGGCGGTCTCTATGGCAAGGGACTCTTTCAGGGCACGCAGAGTCACCTGGATTTTCTGCCGGAAAGCCAGACCGACTTCATTATTGCCGTGGTCGGTGAAGAGCTCGGCTTTATGGGCGTGGTGTCTCTGCTTGCTTTGTATTTGATTGTCACCGCCCGGGGCCTCTATATTGCGGCACAGGCCCAGCAGACCTTCGGCAGGCTGCTGGCGGGCGCGCTGACACTCACGTTTTTTGTCTATGTGTTCGTCAATATTGCCATGGTATGCGGCCTGCTACCGGTGGTCGGTGTGCCGCTGCCGCTCGTGAGCTACGGTGGCACGTCGGCGATCACGCTCATGGTGAGCTTCGGCATGATCATGGCCGTGCGAACCCATTCCTCCTGGTAGGCTTGAAAAAGCGTAGGTTTAGAAGAGAGTAGATTCAAAAGGCAATGATGTTACGGATTATGCTGTTACGGATGACGGTTGTGCTGGGGCTGACGGCCCTGGCGTTGTATGGCTCGGCGCATGCGGACTATGCCTCGCGCGCAGATGTCGTCGAGTACATGGACGAACTCGTCGCCGAGCACGAATTCAGCCGGGACGAACTGCAGGCGCTGTTCCGCAGCGCCGAGAAGAAGCAGAGCATCCTCGATGCCATTGCCCGGCCTGCCGAACGCTCGCTGAAGTGGCACGAGTACCGACGGATTTTCCTGCAGGAGAGGAGAATCGAACAGGGCCTGGAATTCTGGGAGAACAACGCAAGTGGGCTGGCGGACGCTGAAGCCCGGTTCGGTGTGGCGCCGGAGTACGTGGTTGCAATTCTGGGGGTGGAAACCCGTTACGGCAGGGTGGCGGGCAGCTACCGGGTCGTGGATGCGTTGTCGACGCTGGCCTTCGACTACCCGCCGCGGGCAGAATTCTTCCGCAGGGAACTCACCCAGTACCTGCTGCTGGCACGCGAAGAAGGCAAGAACCCACTGCATCTGAAAGGATCTTACGCAGGCGCTATGGGATATGGTCAGTTCATTCCGTCGAGCTACCGGGCTTATGCGATTGACTTTGATGGCGACGGTTTGCGGGATATCTGGGGCAATGAAACCGATGTAATCGGCAGCGTGGCGAATTATTTCAGCCGCCATGGCTGGCAGAACAATGACGAGGTGGTCCTGCAGGTCAAAGTTGAAGGCGACCAACTGGCCGGTCTGGCGAACTCTTCATTGAATCTCAAGCATACGGTCGGCGAGTTGCAGAGTCTGGGTTTGAAGCTGGACCTGAAACAGACAGGAGGCGACGCCGATTTTGCGAGCCGTAAAGCAGCGCTGTTCAGGATGGAACTCGAAGACGGCAGCGAATACTGGCTGGGCCTCAACAATTTCTACGTGATCACCCGCTACAATCGCAGCCGCCTCTATGCACTGGCGGTTTATCAACTGGGCCAGGCCATCAAGGCTCGCCGGGAACAGCTCACCGCGTTACGTTGATGCGAATGCAGCTGTTGGCAATACGATTCGGCTTTGTTTGTGGTTGTCTGCTGCTTGGCGCCTGTTCGAGCACCCCGGGCTCGGTGCCCGAACCACGCGATGGACCACCACTGACGCCGTCCGTTGTTGGCCACCTGCCTGATCCAGTCGTCGTGACCGAACCGAAGAGCGCCAGGGGTAATCCGTCGAACTACACGGTGCGCGGCACCACCTACCAGGTGCTGGATTCGGCCGAGGGCTATTACGCAACCGGCCTTGCTTCCTGGTACGGGCGCAAATTCCACGGTCGCGAGACGTCAAGCGGTGAACCGTTCGACATGTACAAGTTGACCGCGGCGCATAGAACGCTGCCCATACCGGCCTTCGTCCGGGTCAGCAATCTGGACAACGGCAAATCCACAGTTGTTCGAGTCAACGATCGCGGTCCGTTTCACGCCGACCGACTGATCGATCTTTCCTATGCGGCGGCTGTGAAGTTAGGATTTGCCGACAAGGGCACAGCTCGGGTCCGGGTGGAGGTCCTGCAGCCGGCGAAAGACTTTTTCCTGCAGGCGGGCGCATTCAGCGATCTGGCCACCGCGGATTCACTGAAGGCCAATCTCGAAGCACTTACGGGGCAACCGACGTACGTCGTGCGGGTCTCGCGTGACGCGCTCTACCGTGTCCGCATCGGGCCGGTGAAAGGGCACCCGGAGGCAGTACGGCTGCAGGCCCTGATCAGCGCCGCCAACTACGGGCAACCGATGATATTGCCGTACTGAGGCCAACAGCACCCCTGGCAGATGTTAAACTGCGCGCCCCCTATGATTTCAAAAGGATTGAGAATGCTGCGACGGCTGGTCTTGTTGGGTGTCGGTGCGATCACACTGGCGGCTGGATTGCCTGTTTCAGCGAGACAGGCACCCATTATCCCGCCACCACCGAAGGTAGCGGCGAGTTCCTATCTGCTCATTGATGCAGATACTCAGAAAGTGCTGGTGGAACACAACGCCCATGAATCTCTGCCACCGGCGAGCCTGACTAAAATCATGACCT
>JAPUFN010000245.1 GCA_027293665.1 Gammaproteobacteria bacterium
GATAACCGCTGAAAGCATCTAAGCGGGAAGCCTCCCTCGAGATGAGATCTCACTAATCTTCGGATTTCTGTAGGGCCCTCGTAGACTACGAGGTTGATAGGCAGGGTGTGTAAGCGCTGTGAGGCGTTGAGCTAACCTGTACTAATTGCCCGTGAGGCTTGACCATATAACCGAGCTTGTCGGTCCTTGTGACCACAGCAAGCATGGTTGGTAACCAAGCCTGGATAGAAACCAAGAACGCATCTTGCTACATATCATCTGAATGTTAATGCTTGTCGCGCAGTAAGAATCAAGACGACAGGCAACCGGTTTCTCGCCGTAGATGGTGAGTGTCGAAAGAAGTTTGTGAAGCAAACTTCATCGTTACTCACCGTAGGTGAGTAACGCTTTGTCTGACGACATTAGCGAGTTGGAACCACCTGATCCCATCCCGAACTCAGCAGTGAAACGACTCAGCGCCGATGGTAGTGTGGGGTCTCCCCATGTGAGAGTAGGTCATCGTCAGGCTTCTATTTAAACCCAGGCTTCGGCCTGGGTTTTTTTTGCCCGAATTTTGGGCTTGAGCAAGCTTGTGCGTTGTTACCGCTTGGCGGATCATGATCTTCCTGCGGGTGTCTAAACATGGTTCAAAAACACAATGTGACGCCCGTGAACGGGATCAAATGGTGTCGGATGATCGCTTCGTGAGTCAATTTGGCCGCCGCTTCAGTCGCTTCCGACGGCTGGTTTCACGGCGCCTGGGAGTTGCCCTGGCCCGTTTGGGACTGATCGTAGAACGAACGGCAAAGAGTGAAAGCTTTGATGCGTTACTAGTTCGTCGGTTGGCCGTGGTAAGGGCTGCGAACGAGCAATTCTTTTTCCTGCAAATCGGCGCAAACGACGGCGTGTCCCATGACCCGATACATGCGTTTGTAACATCACAGCGAGTCGCAGGAATCGTGGTCGAACCACTACCCGATGTTT
This sequence comes from Gammaproteobacteria bacterium, assembly GCA_027293665.1. GTDB lineage: Bacteria > Pseudomonadota > Gammaproteobacteria > Pseudomonadales > Azotimanducaceae > SZUA-309. The sequence continues at coordinate 964 of JAPUFN010000245.1, forward strand.
TTGCGGAGTTGTGTGAGACCTATCGTCATCATCCTCAGATACGCAAAATAAACGTTGCCGTGCACGATGAGTTGGATCGGGTCACCTTGTACAGGCCTGATCCGGCACGCGCGAATGGCATGTCGGGAATTGCTTCGCTCAATGAAAAACGCCACGAACTGACCAGTGATAGAAGCGGCCTGCAGGCGGACGACATGTTAGCGGTCGAAGTACCCGCGATGTCGCTTGCGCATTTGCTCGAATCCGAGCGTGTGGCTCATCTTGATCTACTGCAGATCGATACCGAAGGGTACGACATGCAGATCCTGGCAAGTCTCGACCTCACCCGTCATCGACCCTCGATCATTCGCTTTGAGCACGGTGTCTACAGTGGCGTACCGTTGCGTGACGAACTGCGCGATGCGTTGTTTCGGCTGTATGAACATGGCTATTCGATCGCGATGGAACGCGTCGATGCAGTTGCCTGGTTGAATGAGGCAGTCGCCAAACGCAGAAAGCGGCCGCATGCTGAGTCATCCACGCGATCGCGCGGCTGAGGATTAAGTCGATGCAGGTGTGTGACATGTGTGGGGAAGACTCGAACGAACTGTTCGCGGAGAAGCATGGTCTGGAATACTTGCGTTGCGTGAAGTGCTCGTTCGTTTTTTCGAACACAACGGATTTTGATTTCACCTCGTTCAATGAAGAGATCATCGAAGACCTGCAATCACTCCATGTCGGGAAACTCAACTCACCGCGCCATCTGAAACAGTATCGACAACTGTTGAAGGAGTTCGAACCTTATCGGCAATCCGGTCGGTTTCTGGAGATTGGCTGCAGTACAGGAAGTTTCCTCAGCAAGGTACGCGACGCCGGCTGGCAAGAATACGGAGTCGAACCCGTCGCCTCCTCAGCCCGCTACGGTATTGACCAATTGGGGCTCAACATCCACGTCGGTGTTCTCGAAACGGCCGGGTTGGAGTCTGATTCTTTCGATGTTGTCTATTCCAACGCTGTCGTCGAGCATCTGTCCTCGCCGAGCGAGGTGATCGCCGACGCAAGCAGGATTCTGCGGCCTGGTGGCCTTTTTTATGCCGACACTGTCAATCTCGATTCGTATACCTGGAGGTTCCTGGGGGCCAGATGGAAGTTGTTCGATCCACGCATGCATCTGAGTCTGTTCACGCCTGAGACCTTGCGCGTATTCTGCGAAAAATCCGGCTTGGAAGTCATAAAAATGACGTCTCACGGTGTGAGGTTTCACGCTACCCGCGAAGACAAACCTCAGGGAGTCAATCGCCTGCTCGATGAAATGCGCAAAGCGCCTTATAGCTGGGCGGCACGGCGCACGCTCAAAGGCGACAACATCGCAGTCTATGCGGTGAAACCACGTTAGCGGGTCGGATGACTGAGGCAGGTGCAGCTGAGAGCGAAGAGCGGCTTATCCGCCTCGTGGAGCGGTTGTTGCAATCCGGCGCTCTATCCACGCAGGACCCCGCTGTGGATGCGTCGCTCTTCGGCCGGATGGGATTTGACGTCACCGCTGGTGAGATAACGATCCCTGCAGATATCGAGCGCCTGGACGAGGCGCGGATAATAGAGGGCTTGTCTACCCGGGCTCGCGAGTGGTTGAGCGAGCTCCACGTATTTCCGGTCATCGGCTCGACGAGCAGTGCGCTCATGCAACGGGCCGAGCAGGCAAGTGTCCAGGGTGTTGTGAATCTGGCGGAGTTGCAGGTTCGGGGACGCGGTCGGCGTGGTCGTACCTGGCTGAGTCCCTTCGCCCGCAATCTGGCGATGTCGTTGGGCGTCTGGCTTCCTCAGCCGCCTCAGGAGCTCGGCGGATTCAGCCTGGCCGTGGGATTGGCTACCGTGGACGTGCTGGCGAGCCACGGTATCGCTGAGGTCGAACTCAAATGGCCGAATGACGTTCTACTGGCGGGAAAAAAACTTGCCGGTGTGCTGATTGAACTGATACCACGGGAACGGGGGACGGAACTTGTCGTGGGAATCGGCATGAATCTTCAGCTACCCGAAGCTGCGCGTCTCGATATTGATCAGCCTGCAACGGATCTGGCTCAGACCGGCGTGAGTATCGCTCGCAATGACCTGGCTGCACGCCTGCTGTCCAGTATCGTGGATTACACTGACGGCTTTGCGGCGCGCGGCTTCGCCCCGATGCAAAGTGCCTTCGATCAGCATCACCGTTTGCAGGGCAGTGCCTGCCATCTGGTGCAGGGCAGCACGGTGATTGAAGGCGTCGTGCTCGGCGTCACGGCGCAAGGCGAGCTTTTGTTGAATACTGCTGAAGGTACACGGGCGTTCAGTGCCGGCGAAGTGTCATTACGCTCCGCTGGCGTCTGAATACCAGGGTTGTTGGGTAACGGGTCAAATGCGAACATACTGCCGCGGCCGAAACCCCCTGCGGGGGCGACCGTGAAGAGCAGTTCTCCGGCAGGTGTGGGCGACCCCATCACAGCAGCTCACAGCAACTAAGGGACGAAAAATTGCGGTTTGAGGCACAGCGGCTCACAGAATCAGTAGGATTCTGGCTCGGCATCGTGATTGTTGTGAATCTTCTTCTGGTCGGTTTCTTCTTCGACCCCTCATCCGCTGCCCAGGACAAGGACGAAGTGCACCAGCGACCCCTTGAACCGCAGCTGCGGTTGCTCGTTGAATTGAGTGCCGCGGAACGGCTGGAACTTGCTCGCCGGCGCCAGGTAGCAACCGTGCTGCCGCCAGTACCGCCTGTTCCTGTTCAAAAAGCGGCGGCGCTTGTTCAAAAACTCGAGGAAGTTGCGGTTCAACAGCCTCCAGTGTGTCGCATATGGGGTCCATACAACGATGAACCTGCGCTCGCCGAGCTGCGGCGCCAGATCGCCGATGTGGCTGAGAATCTGCAGGTCCAGGCGTCGGAAATTCAAGGCAGCCCCGACTATCTGGTGTATGTCGACACGCAGGGTAACATCGACACTGCCAGGCGCATGCAACAGGAACTCAGCAGTCAGAATTTCGAAGCCTACCTCATGTCGGGCGGGCCATTTGCCAATGCTTTATCCGTGGGAGTGTTCAGCCAGCGCGCACGGGCGGAGAGCCAGCGTGGGAAGGTTGCGGGGCTCGGTTACCAGGTGGCAATAGAGGCACTGCCGCGCTCGCAGGAGGTCTACCATTTGCTGGCGCAGGTGCCCGCTGACTTCGTGCCAGACATTACCCCCGAGCTTGCCCCGGCTATCGCCCCAGCCAGTGATTGTGCAGCGATTGCGTCAGCCGGGTAGTTTCTATAGAATCCGGCTCCCATTTCGGCCGCCATAGCTCAGCTGGTAGAGCAGCTCACTTGTAATGAGAAGGTCCAGGGTTCGACTCCTTGTGGCGGCACCATAGTGCGGCGCAAGGGCCAGCGGTTCGGGTGGTTTTAGGTAGCGGACAGGAGTAGCGAACGGTCAACGAAAAGCACCGTAAGTGGTTGCTGTAAAAAGATATTTTACCCCTTCGTCGACAACGTTGATTGGCGGCGTGGGGATTATTTTGCGTTTTGCGGGAGGGGTTCCCGAGTGGTCAAAGGGATCAGACTGTAAATCTGACGGCTTAGCCTACGAAGGTTCAAATCCTTCCCCCTCCACCATTGATTTGTGCGGCAGGGTGATTGCGGCAGGGACTCGCGGCAGGTGGCAGTGAGAAACGCAAACCGAACCGGGTAACAGGGCGTATTGGTCAGGCGGGTATAGTTCAGCGGTAGAACCTCAGCCTTCCAAGCTGATGACGCGGGTTCGATCCCCGCTACCCGCTCCAAACGAAGTTTGGAGCGGACACCCGCCTCCAGACAAACGAAGTTTGGAGCGGACACCCGCCTCCAAGAGTGGAAGAGCCCGATTTTAGCGGGATGAACAGATACAGGAGTGTTCCAACAGGAAGATTTGACAGCGGTGGTTGTGGTGAAGTTTCGGCGCTGTCGCAGCCTCCCACGGTCAGCATGACTGACTGACCGGCCGACGCTCACATAGCTCAGTCGGTAGAGCACTTCCTTGGTAAGGAAGAGGTCATCGGTTCAATTCCGATTGTGAGCACCATTTTCTGCCTTTGGCGGTCGCAGTGCCGGCAATGGAGACAACGCGTGAACCGGCCAGATACGGAATCAGGCGGTTGCCATTTCGATAGCGGACGAGGATTAGGAAAGAGCAATGTCGAAAGAGAAATTTGAGCGAACCAAGCCGCATATTAATGTGGGGACGATAGGCCATGTTGACCACGGTAAGACGACGCTGACGGCGGCGTTGACGCAGGTTTGTGCGGCGGCCCATGGTGGCGAGACGAAGAATTTTGATCAGATTGATAATGCGCCGGAAGAACGCGAGCGCGGCATCACGATAGCGACGTCGCACGTGGAATACGAAAGTGCCACCCGCCACTACGCCCACGTTGACTGTCCGGGACACGCGGATTATGTGAAGAACATGATCACGGGTGCGGCACAGATGGATGGAGCGATTGTCGTGGTCAGTGCAGCGGACGGGCCGATGCCGCAGACGCGTGAGCACATCCTGCTGTCGCGCCAGGTTGGTGTGCCGAAGATTGTGGTTTTTATGAACAAGGCCGACATGGTTGACGACGATGAGTTGCTGGAACTCGTTGAGATGGAAGTGCGCGAGTTGCTGGATGTGTATGAGTTTCCGGGCGATGACACGCCGGTCATCATCGGCAGTGCGCTCAAGGCCCTGGAAGGGGATACGAGCGACATTGGGATTCCGGCGGTCGAGAGGCTGATTGCCGCGCTGGATGACTACATTCCGGAGCCGGAACGGCCGGTGGATAAGCCGTTTCTGATGCCGATTGAGGACGTGTTCTCGATTTCGGGTCGTGGCACGGTGGTGACGGGGCGGATCGCGCGGGGCATCGTCAAGGTGGGAGACGAGATAGAGATTGTGGGCATCCGCGACACGCAGACGACGACGTGTACGGGGGTCGAGATGTTCCGCAAGTTGCTGGACGAAGGTCGGGCGGGCGAGAACGTTGGCGTGTTGCTGCGGGGCACGAAGCGGGAAGACGTTGAGCGTGGTCAGGTGCTGGCGGTGCCGGGGTCGATTACGCCGCACACGGTGTTC
>JAPUFN010000246.1 GCA_027293665.1 Gammaproteobacteria bacterium
GCCATGGCGGCAAGCCCTGCCACTTCCCTAGCGCAATTGCGCTCAGCCCTGGCGTCGAAGAAAAGCTTGAGCACAAATTGTTGCTCGCGCCAGCTGACACGGGCTACCAACCGGCGAGCCGGCAGCAGGCGAAAAATTTCCTCGCAGGTGACGGTGAAGGCACCGTCTGCGGGCGACGCCAATGCCAGGTTGAAAGGTAGCGCCAGTGAGCGCCCCGCCGCTCTCAGGCCAGCCAGGTCGAGTGGCCGGCTCACGATTCGAAATTTCCCCGCACGAGTTTTTTACGGCGACCCTTGGCGTAAAGATCACACGCGCGTCGATACACGGCCTGCCAGAATTCACCCTCCTCGGCAAAGACTTCGCGCAGCGGCCTGCCTGTGTAGACACGAACGAAACGCAACCAGGCACGGCGGTTGATTCCCAGATCCAGACTCGAATACAGCAACGCCGCGAGATCGCGTAATCGCCACTTCTGCGGTAATTCGTCGAATATCAGCGCCCGGTGCAGATCCAGCACGCCCAGTGGCGCGTTCGGATCACCGCGCCTGGCAAGCAGGTGGCAGAGGTAGAAATCACGGTGAACGACGCCGGCTGCGTGAAAGCGTCGGGCAAACTGCGCTACTGCCATGACCCAGTGGCGTATCTCCAGCGCGGTTGGCGGCTCATCGAACCAGCGGTTCGTCAATACTTCCAGGTCTTCGTAATCTTCAAGCGCATCACAGAGCACGAACGAAAATCTTGCGGCCGGGAGGCCATCGGATTCGCCGAACGCAGCCACACGAGGTGCCACGATGTTCATCTTCTCGAGGTGGCGGCAGGCCTCAAATTCATTGCGGGCACCGAGTACCGGCCGCTTCAGGATCAGCCAGTTTTTGACGATCTCCAACCAGCCCACGCCGTGGTGCAGTTTAACGAAATAGGGACGTCCGGCGATCTCGACCTTCATGGTCTTGCGCCGGGCAACCTCCCGGAACACTTCGCCCTCGAGTGCGCGTGCCTCGCTGAGAGCATCACGTTGCGACCAGAGCGTCGCGATGTCTTCACGCAGATAGGTCGCTGCCACGAATCCGGTCCTCAATAAGGTCGCTTGCGCGTTCGGCCATCCGATAGATATCCGCTGTTTCGCCAAACTGCACGCCGTTGGCCGCCCAGACCCGGCGTTGATTTTCGTTTTCAAGAGTAGCCCGCAGCACGTCGTTGAGTTCGGACTGTTGAAAGGGACTCTGAATCAGAACCCCACCATCTGCCTCGGCGACATAAGGCGCAAAGCCACAGATGTCGGTGGCAACCACCGGCAATCCGGCGATCATTGCTTCGAGCAACACAATCCCGCCGCTTTCGCTGTAAGCCGGATGGATGAGGAGATCGGCTCCCTGTAGAAACGCAGGAATATCGTCTCGGCCCGCGAAGAACGTCACGCGCTGCGCGATTTTGAGATCTTCGGCCATGTTGCTGAATTGCCGCGGATTGTCCTGACCGATAACGAAAAATCGGACTCTATTGAGCTGGGCTGGCGGCAGCGATGCAACGGCGATCAGCGCCCGGTCGAGTCCTTTGGTTATGAAACCAGAACCAATTAATAGAAGCAGCAACTCATCATCTGCAATCTCATGCTGTCGGCGAAACTCACGGCGTCGAAGATCTTTGTCGGGTGCGCACTTTCTATCGAGGGACACGCCCGGCGGCAGCTGATGAAATCGTTCATCCGGAGTGTCATAAAACCGTTTGAACGCTGCTTTCTGGCGATCGGTGAGCAATAGAATTGTGGTGTTTTCCTGTGGGTCGAACACGGCATGTTCGAATTTTGAGAAGAGACGGTAGCGAGCCGTGAAGCGGTACAGTGGCGCACGCAGCTCACGCGCCTTTTCTTCAAAACAGGGGTCGGCGGCGTAGTAAACGTCAAGCCCCGGCATCTTGTTGAAGCCAACCACACAGGCTACGGGGCGCCAGGAAAGATCATCCGCTACCCAGTCGGCAAACCGCTTGTAACGCGAGTGATTAGTCACCGCCGACACTGGCACTTCCAGCACCTCTAATCCCGCCGGGATATCACCTTCCCACGAAAGCGTGTAGACGCGCACGTCGTACCCGCGCTCGCGACAGGTGTTGGCAACACGTAAAAAATCACGCTGCAGCCCGCCAAAGGCAAAAAATTTGAACAGCGTGAAAGCAATAATCGGACGCCGCGCCTGCAGGAATGTTTCCAGATGGTCTACCGCGCGCAATGCCAGGCGAAATATATCTGGGTTCTGCGCTACCTCCAGCCCGTTGCTGCGCCATTCTTCACGGCGCGGCGAAGTCAGCAGCTCGACGAGTTGCCTGTTGAAGACATCCTGGCGATAGGGCGCTGGAGTGATCAGCCCGGCATCGGCCTCCTCCAGATAATGTGCGTAGCCGCAGTTCTTGGTAACCAACGCTGGAACACCAGCAACCATCGCTTCCAATATGACCATCCCGGCATTTTCGTCATACGCGGGTAGTACAAGAGCATCTGCGGAAAATAGAAAGCGCGGCACATCGTCGCGGCCGGAGAGAAACCGTACCCGATCGATCACACCCAGGCGCACCGCCATCCGTCGAAACGGTTCCGCGTTGTCGTTGCCGATCACGAACAGGTGCACCCGATCATACAACTGTGCGGGTAATGCCTTCAGCGCAAGCAACGCTCTGTCGAGGCCCTTTTTAATGAATCCGGAGCCGATAAAAAGAAGCAGAAGGTCATCTTCAGTCAACTCGAATTCGGTTCGCAGGGCGTGACGCCCGTCTGCGGTATTCGCAGGCGCAATCCGATCCGGGTCGATGCCTGGCGGCAGGGGATGAAACCGCTCCACCGGTGTGTGGTAGTGCTTGCGGAAGTACGGCGTCTGAATTTCCGAGATAGTAAGAATCTGGGTGTTGGCAGTGGGATGAAAAACCGCCCGTTCAAAACGTGCAAAATGTTCGTATCTGGGAAGCAAACGATAAAGACTGCTACGCTGAACGCGTGCCTTTTCTTCGAAGCAGGAATCTCCTGCGTAATACACGTCCAGCCCCGGCATTTTTACCATACCGACGAGCAGGTCTACCGGATGGTCAGTTAGATGGGCATGCACCCAGTCTGCATATCGCTCGTAGAGCCGATGATTGGTGAAGGCTTCGACCGGCACGAGCTGAACCTCGATGTCCTCCGGTAACTCCGCATTCCAGTGGATGACGTAAACGCGGACCTCAAAGCCACGCTGGCGGCATTCGCGGGCCAGCTTCAGCATGTCGCGCTGAATGCCGCCGTGCGGAAAGTACTTGAAAAGACAAAAACCAATTCGCTTTGCACTCATCGGAAAATCACATCACCTCGACCACGCGCTCAGGTTGCAGATCACGCAGACAGCGCTGATGGCCCAACGGGCATTCGCGTTGAAAGCACGGACTGCATTCGATTGGCTCGCGCACCACGGTGGCCCGCGTGCCAAGCGGCGGCGTAAAATCCGGAGAGGTTGAGCCGAATACCGCGATGACTGCACGTTCCAAGGCACAAGCTACATGCATCAATCCCGAATCGTTGGTTATGACAGTGTCAGACAGGCTGATGAGATCGAGCGCATCGACCAGCCGCGTTTTACCGCAGAGGTTGGCTACTCCAGCAGGAATCAGCGATTCGATCTCACCACAGACATCCGCGTCGCTCGGTGAACCGATCAGCCAGACCTCTCGTCCCAGGCCAACCGCGTGCCGCGCGACCGCCGCAAAGTGCTCCGCAGGCCAGCGTTTAGCCGGGCCAAATTCCGCACCTGGACACATGACGCTCACACCACCGGAACAATCCAACTCGAACCGGCTGACCAGCGACGCAGCGTTTGCTGTATCGGCTTGAAGTTGCGGCAATGGATAAGGCTTGTCGAGCAGCTGACCGGGCTCCAGCGCCAACGCCATGAAACGCTCGATCATTAGCGGCAGGTGGGATTTGCGAAGTATACGGCGGTCATTCAACACACCGTATCGCATTTCCCCCGACCAGCCCGTGCGTCGCTGGATCTTTGCCCACAGGGGTACCAGTGCGGATTTAAAACTGTTTGGCAACACGATGGCCTGGTCAAATTCATGGCCGCGCATCTCTAAGGCAACACCTCGGCGTTTGTTCAATGCGAGTTCACCGTGCGCCAACGCGAATACATGTGATGCGGCAACTCCGGGCATGCGCTGTGCAAGTGGCTCGACTGCGGGAGGCGCAAGCATATGAATCTCGCAATCCGGATGAACCGCTCGCAGCACGCGCACGAGGCAGTGGGCCATCACCATGTCGCCCACCCAGGCAGGTGCCACGACAAGGATTTTCAAGCGGCCTGGCCGTTCACCGCGACATGCCATTCGGGGAAGCTCGCGCGCTGGCCGCGCACCTGATCGAAGTAAGCCGATTGAAATCGCTCGGTGATAGGACCGCGTTTACCCGTGCCGATGGTTCGGCCGTCAAGCTGCCAGATCGGCAACACTTCGGCAGCGGTACCTGTGAAAAATGCTTCATCGCAGATGTAGACTTCGTCGCGGGTAATCCGTCGTTCGAGAATATCAATGCCCATCTCGGCGGCGAGATGAAAGATAGTGTTGCGGGTAATGCCGTCGAGACAGGAGGTGAGTTCTGGTGTGTGCAACACGCCCTCCTTCACGATAAAAATATTCTCACCCGTGCCTTCGGTGACATAGCCTTCATTATCCAGCATCAACGCTTCATCACATCCCGCTTCCAGCGCTTCATGCAGCGCAAGCACCGAATTGATGTAGTTACCATTAGCCTTTGCCTTGCACATCGTGATGTTGACGTGGTGACGGGTGAAAGACGACGTGCGAACAGTGATGCCCTTCTCGCGACTGTCGGGATCCATGTAGTCCGGCCACGGCCAGGCTGCAACCATTAGATTGACGGAAAGGGCCTTGGCTCTGAGCCCCATTGCTTCCGACCCGAGATATATCATGGGCCGCAGATACCCCTCATCAAGTTCGTTAGCTTTGAATACATCGAGTTGAGCTTGATTCACTTCTTCGGGCGTGTAAGGAATTTTCAGTCCCAGGATGTGTGCGGAATTGAACAGCCGCCTGGTGTGTTCATGCAGACGAAA
>JAPUFN010000247.1 GCA_027293665.1 Gammaproteobacteria bacterium
TAGTTGCCAGCCATTGCCGCATCAATGTCCTCATCGGTCGGGTTGGGGATGCGCTGCAGCAGAGCGGCTGCAGACATGATTTGTCCCGACTGGCAGTAGCCGCACTGGGCAACATCCTGCTCAATCCAGGCTTGCTGCAGAACATGCAGGTGGGAGCCCCGGGCGAGCCCCTCGATGGTACGCAGCGATCGTCCGGCAACATCAGCGACACTGACAGAACAGGAACGCACGGGCACCCCGTCTACATGTATCGTGCACGCGCCGCACAGCGCAATGCCGCACCCATATTTCGTGCCGATCAGGCCCAGGACATCACGCAGCGCCCACAACACAGGCATCGCTGCATCGACGTCCAGTTCGTGCTCGACATCATTAACGTGGATTGTGTACATCTCCCCTCCCGTTGTAGCGCCACAGGCCAACTCTATCCCACCGCAGACCAGACCAACACCGCGTTGCACCGATTTAACCAGGGGCTTTAGCTGTCTTGCTGACAAGAATCAGTTGCTATAAGGTCCGAGCCTCTTCAAGGCGCAACCTTTGCGCCATGTGCATTGACCGGCATCTGTGAGGTGTACTCATGAAGAGGTGTACTAGATGAAAGAGCGTAAGCAGAAACCCGATAAGCCGACTCCGAAAAAAGACGGCAAGCAGGACCAGCCACCTGCAGCGAACTACTGGCAGCAAAACGCACAAAAAGGCCGTAAGCAGCGCAAGTACGGAAAATTCGATTCGCAACCGCACTCGGTTGGGAAAAAATTCTGGCGACAATGAGGTGCGCGATCCTCTTCGAGGTGCGCGAGCCTCATCGTTCGTTCGCCTGCTGCACGGCTTCGAGTTGGGCTACAAGTTCGTCGACTTGAACCGTCAGCCCGTCGGCCTCGTGGTTTTCTGAAAATTCGACTGCGGCTTTTTTCAGAGCCCCAGCGGGATCAGCAGCGGCTTCCAGCGCATGCAAAAACCTGTTGGGTTTCTGCCATTTAAGCGGCAGTGCCAACACTGCTCCGGTTGTCTGCGCGGCACGCGCAAACATCAACTGTTCGATGTGCAGTGGCAGGAGCAGCTGCGGGACTCCCTGCAGCAGCAGTTCGACCACGCTGTTCATCCCGCCGTTGCTGACACTCAGATCACAGCCCCTGGCGACACTCTGCAGATCAAGCGGTTCGGCAGACAGACGCAGGCTGGGGCTCTCGGCTGCCCGTCGTAAATCCTCCGACCAGGTCGGTGCATAGATCAACGTCGACCACCGCAGTTCTTTTAGGGTCTGCAGAACATGCAGCGTCATCGGATGATTTTTGACGTACAGAAACACTCGTGGACCCGGTGTATCCGGCCACGATGCTGCTGCACCGCCCATGGAAGGCGAGGCGCCCAGGTAAGTTTGCTTGCGCTCGCATTGATAGTGATCCAGGCGCGGCAAGCCAAACACCCATTGAATGTGAGGAGAAAAGAGCTGTTGGCATTGTTCCAATGGCTCGCCGCCCAACTCCCGCAGAACAGGGTTGACCACTGCGTTCAACAGATTGTCTTCTCTTTGAATCAAGTCCTCCCTGGAGACGGGCGATTGCGCATCGAAAGGGGGAAACGGCCGCTGAACTGGTGGTACGGAAAATCCATTTCCAGCCACAATGCAAGGTGTGTGTTTGTGCAATCGTTGCGCTAACAAGACAGTGGGACTGTGATCGGCAATGACCACGGCAGGCCGCCACGTCTCGAACAAATCTGACCAGGCTTGCACTCTCGACTTGAAGTCTGATTCTTCGAAGCCCTGATTAATCAGAACGTCGACGTAAGAGTTGGGTTTGAACATGTCCACAGGTTGTCGCTGGTGTATGGGAGCCTGTACCAGCTTGACCGGCATCTCGCCGTAGACCGTCCGGGCAGCCTCGAGATTTCTGCTCGCGAACATGACTTCGTGGCCTCGTTCCAGCAGCAGCGCAATGAGTTGTCGATAACGTGCCAGATGGCCAAGACCTGCTCCGCATTCCCAGGTGAACAGATATCGGTTCATGAATGAGATATTACTCTAGTACCGGGTATTAGCCTTTAGCCTTTGGCCTCTTAGACGACCGGCGGATTTAGCGGTGGTAGTTGCCGGTGCTCTGCCGCGCTGTGCCGTGCGCGAAAATAAGCTGTGCGCATGTGTTGCAGTTCACGACTCAGTTGCAGATAACTTTCATCTACCGTGGCTGCCTGAGTGGCAGCGATGTCGCCACCGTAACGTGCCCGGTTGATGTCCAACACCAGGGAGGATCGGTTTGCAAAAACGCCCTGTAGATCAGCAAGCGGGTATGCCGAACCGCCTTCGAGCCGTTCGAACCAGGCACCGAGCCACCAATCAGTTGCTTTTGCATCCCGCGCCGCGACAGCCTGGGTAAGCTTGCGAAAAGCGAAACGTTCGCTGGCATGCCATGCTTCTCGTCGACGCTGCCAGCTGGCCTGTACCGTTTGCCACGAACTGCGTGCAAAGACGACCAATCCCAACACGATCAGCGCGCTCACGAACACGCGCCAGTCCACCACATTGAAGTCCTCCGCAGCCCGCGAATCGACCACGACGGGCGCTGCCGGAGCCCCGGCAACCGAAATAGTAACTGCGGGTACCGAAGCAATTTCCACTTCCTGCGCCGTGACGTTCCACCAGCCGAGCTCGAGCGCCGGTAACGTGAACTCGCCACCACTTTGAAAAAGGTAGGTCACCTCCTCGATCCTCGTCGCCACTTTGCCGTCAGCGACGGTCGGTTCCTTTGGATAGGCCGCCAAACCTGGTTGTTGTACATCCGGCGTGAGCACTGGCAGGAACATTGCCGGCATCCCCTCGATGGTGGCACGTATTCTTACGACGATGGCATCACCCGCTTCCAGCTCGGTCAGTTTGCCGTCGATCTCACGCTCCAGTGTCACCATCGAGCCACCTAGAAACGGCTGCAAAGCTTCCGCACCAGAGGGTATGCCCGCGCCAAATGTGATTTCCGGGACCGCCGCTTCCAGGGTCGTGGGCTGCATCCCAGCCGGATTCATGTAGTTGATGCGTATGGCTTGATCCGACATCACATAACGCGCCGCGAGTTGCGGGTAGATCACATAATCTCTCACAATCCCCGACCAGGTATCACGGCCAATCCGCTCGCTCACCGGGAAGGAACTGTCTGCAGGTAGCCTGGTAACAGCGTTGGCCAGCTCAAAGTTGGGATAAACGGGTGGTACCGTAAACCAGGTAGGCACCAGCACAGTAATTCGCAGGCGCAGCGCCTGACCGACGTTAACCGTAGCCGGCTCGACCGCCACGCGCACGATCGGCATATTCGCATCTTGCGACCAGGCCTGGCCGGCCACGAATAGTGCCAGCAACATCGAGAATCGCAACAGCCTCATCGGGAGCGCTGCCGATCCGCTTCGAGCGCAAACTTGATGCGCAGAAATTCGTTGGGTTGGGTGGCAACCGCGCGCAGCCACTGCTCCTCTGACTTTGCTTCCAACCGGCTGGCGTCGTTGATGATGAACTCCGTGCCCTCATCAGTCTTGTTGTCGAAGCGGAAACCATCGGCACTGAGTTCCGAATCGTCACCGGTATCGGTTTGCAGCCGTACGTCGTTGAGGTAAGAGATGATGTATTCGGTCACCTCGAGATTTTTCTGAGCCGAGACGAAGTCCGGATCTTCGGCCACTGCCTGACGGAAGGCCGCGACCGCTCGATCGTATTCTCGAGCCTTGGCGTAACTGTTGCCCAGATTGAAGAAACCCTGCGCGGTGGGCACGCGCGCGAACACCTCGGCAGCCTCCTGATAGTGGCCAGCCCGATAGGCCGCAATTCCCTGCCACAACGGATCCTCGAAGAGATCTGCGGCATCGCTGAAACGCCGCTGTTGCATGGCATAGCGTCCCTGCTGATCCGGGGTGAGAAACCAGTCCACTGGATCTGCTGTTGCCGGTGGCGCGATGCTTGCCGACCCCAAACCCAGCGCAGCAACAAAGACCCAGTGCATGGTCCAGCCCCGACGAAACCAGAACAATCCCAGCAGGGCGCCCGGCCACAGCAGCCACCAGCCCTGATCGTCCCAGGCAGCAAATACATCTTCATCGAGCGCATTGAGCAGATTGCTCTCCAGCCGACGCTGGATGCGTTGCAGATCCGTGTCATCGGTCGTCGCGCGCACCACATTCACGCCCAGGCGCCCGATAGACTCCAGATCAACACCCGTCTGCAGGCGTCGACCATCCCTGTCGGTCGCGAAACTGCCATCGCTGCGCCGGGCAACACCCCCCGCCTGCGTGCCCAGCACCAGCATCACCACACCGGCAGCATCGACCTGCTCCTGGTAGGCAAGAAACGCCGGAACATCCGCGGAAGCCAGCCCATCCGTGATGAAGAGAATCGAGCCCGGCGTATCTTCACGGAGAAGGAGCTCATGTGCGAGCAACAGTGCAGCAGCGCCGTTTTCACCTGCGCGCGGCATGATTTCTGGACTTAAGCCTTCGAGAAACGGCTTGACGAGTTGCGGATCTTCGGTCGGTGGCAACACCAGATGCGCGGAACCGGCGAACGCAATCAACGCGGTTCTGCCACCTGCGCGCTGTTCCATAAGATCCAGCACCTTCAGCCTGGCTCGATCCAGACGGGTCGGCAGTACATCGTTGGCAAGCATCGTCTCAGAGACTTCAATTGCAACCACTAAGGGGGCAGACTCGGCGAAGAACGGATTCGCAATTCGCTGCCAGGCAGGTCCCGCGGCAGCCAGGGTCGCAAGCAGCAGGCTCAGCGCTACCAGATCTACCGGGCGCACACCGCTCCGTGTGGCTCGGTTGACCGTCAGTGCAGCAAGCAGATGTGGCGCAAGTTGCATGTTTGCTGGAACCTGCTGCAGTCGATCGCGGCGACGAATAATCCACCATAACAATCCAATCAACGGAACAGCAATCAACCACAAAGGCCGAATCAGGTGAAACGCTTCCAACGTTGCGCTGAGGCTATCCATCGGCAACAGACCGACGATAAATCAGTAACAGAAATACGTACGCAAGCACTCCTAACACAACAATTGCACCTGCAGGCCAGTGCACGAGCGTCTGCCTTGGCCGAAAAGAAACAGTCTTGATTTCCTGCGGCACGAGCGTATCGATTCGTGCGTAAATCGTTTCGAGCCCTGCGACGTCAGCAGCACTGAAGAAGCGGCCATCGGCTCGTTCGGCAATCTGCTCAAGCGTGCGAAAATCAACTCGATCTTCGCCTGAACCTGCCGGATCGCCAACACCCACGGTATAAGTTGTCACGCCGTTGCGTGCGGCAATCTCTGCTGCATTGATGGGCGTCATGAGACTGCCCGTGTCACTACCATCGGTGAGCACGATGAGCAGGCGCTGCTCAACCCGGCTCACCTCAAACGTCTTGATAGCAAGCCCGATTGCATCGCCGAGCGCGGTATGTGGACCCGCCATTCCAACCTCGATACCCTCGAGCAACAGCCGCGCCGTACGCAGATCCTGGGTAAACGGAACCTGCACATACGCACGAGTTCCGAAAACGATGAGGCCGATGCGATCGCCCTCCCTGCGATCTATGAAATCACCGACAACCAGTTTTACGGCATCTATGCGCCGCAATCGATCGCCACCGGGCGTCGTAAAGTCACGTTGGTCCATGGACCCGGATATGTCGATGGCAAGCATCACGTCCCGGGCCGCATCCGTTTTTTCGATTGGTTCGCCCACGAATTCCGGCTTGGTGAGCGCCAGTACCAGTAGCAGCCAGGTGATAATAGCCACGATCATCTGCAGCGACAGACGGCGCAAAACCACCGCCCCGGCGCGAGGCGCTGCGCCCGATGCTTCGGCAAACGCTTTAAAGAATGGCACGCGTAACGCCTGCACCGCCTCACGGCGCACCGGTGCCAGCCACCACACGAGAACCGGCAGCGGCAAAAGCGCGAGAAGCCAGGGATGGGCGAACTCAATCATGGTGTGCCTCGATCCAGTTTCTAGCCGCCGCAATGCTGGCACCCGCATCCAGCCGATGGTTCGTGCGCTGGTACGGGCCCAGGATCAATCCGTCAATTCCGGCACCAAGATCCCGGCTGGCGCTGTGATTCAGAAACTCGCGCCAGGCATCCCCGTAGAGATGAGCAACTTCGTGACGCGGAAAAACCGTGAGCGCCGTACGCCGGACGAGTGCTGCCACTTCATAGAGCACGGTCGGTGAGGGCGTCTGAGCTGACCGTGCTTCGATTTCAGCAAGCTCCTGGAGTGCCAATCGCCGGTATGAGTTGCGCTGACGGCTACGCCTCACGAACATTGTCGCAAGCGCTACGCCGACTAAAACGAAGGCAGACAGCACCCACCAGCCTGCGGTCTCTGGTGCATAAGAGATCGGTGCCGGGACTGCAACATCGACCAATTGATCAATCAGCTGCGGCAGGTTCAATCCCTCGAGTTCAGCAGAGCTCATCTGCGTGATGCCTG
>JAPUFN010000248.1 GCA_027293665.1 Gammaproteobacteria bacterium
CGGACATATCTCCAAAGCCGGTGATGCGGATGTCCGCACAGCTCTTTATACCGCTGCCAACAGTTTGATGACCCGTACGGTTGGCTTCTCGACACTTAAAGCATGGGGAATGCAGCTCATGAAAACGAAAGGTCGACGTGTGGCCGTCATCGCCGTCGCTCGCAAACTCGCCGTCATCCTGCATCGGTACCAATTACCTACCTCACACCAAAGACTTTACTGACGCATTGTTCCGACGTGCCATCGTGCTGGAGTTCAACAACCAGTTCGAGGGGAAAGTGCTCTCGAATTTAATGCACCGGACGTGCCTGGACAAGAAAATCATCGATAACCGAATGATTCTGGAGCGTTTTTTTGAATAATTTGGACGCCCTTGGACGACTCTGGACTTCCCTGGAAAAGGTCAAATGGCGTCCCCTAGGGGAGTCGAACCCCTGTTGCCAGGATGAAAACCTGGAGTCCTAGGCCACTAGACGAAGGGGACTGGAAAGGAAGCGGCGCATTCTATGAATCCGCCCGACGTGCGTCAAGCCGGCTCTACCTGGGCGCATTATTCAACGACCATCTGCTTGCCGACCCAGTGCCGGGCGAAATGTTGCGCCGTACGGCCACTGCGAACACCTCGCGCCAGAGCCCAGCGTAATGCGGCTCCTCGTATGTCGTCGTTCCAGGTTACTTTCACGCCGTGTGCGCTCGACAACTTGTTCAGCCAGTGTTTCACGACATCGATGTAGGCATCCTGTTTGAAGGGATAGAACGACAACCACAGGCCAAATCTGTCAGAGAGCGAAATCTTCTCTTCCACCGCTTCGGATTGATGCAGTTCACCCTGGACAAAGCTCGCTTGTTCGTTATCGGCCATGTACTCGGGCATCAGGTGGCGTCGATTAGAGGTCGCGTAAATCAGAATATTCGCAGACGACTTGAACATGGAGCCTTCGAGCGCGCTCTTGAGTTCTTTGTAGGACGCATCTTCGGCTTCGAACGACAGATCATCGCAGAAGAGGATGTATTTATACGGCTCCTCCCGCAGGCGGTGCACGATTTCCGAAAGGTTCGCAAGCCGACTTTTATTCACCTCGATCAGCCGCAAGCCATCATCACGAAACGCATTGACCAGAGCGTGGATGAGTGAAGACTTGCCGGTTCCCCGCGCACCCCACAACAGTACGTTGTTCGCCGGTGCGCCGCTGAGAAACTGCCGGGTGTTGAGTTCTAGTTCGGCTTTCTGATCGTCGATGTTGAGGAGGTCATCCAGCACGATGTCATCGAGATCCGGATGGGCAACGAATCGGCCGCCCCAGAAATCCGCCTGCCAGATGGCCGCTGGGTTCGCTGCCCAGTCGAGTTCGACCACGCCCGGAATCAAACGCAAGAGCCGTCGGGCCAGTTCCTGCGCATCAGCGGTTAGCGAATCCATCTTCGATCCTGCCCATCCCCAAAAAAACGCGCATTGTACTCGCCTTGCATCAAACCGCGCAGTAATTGCCCTGCACAACGCCGTTTTCCCGCGCTCATCAGGTGAGAGAGAATCGAAAAAGTGGTAACCTACCCGGCTGTTTCCGAGGTTTCTGGTTCGCTTGCCGCATGACTGAACACAAGAGCGAAAACCAACGCAAAGGCGCCGCAGACAGGCGCCAGACTAGTCCGGATCGGCGCAATCAGGACCGCCTCAGCGACGACCCTGACCCGCGGCGAAATCCGGAGTCGAAGGACCGCCGCAAACGCACCTGACCGATCATTTATTGACCTGAGAGCCATGCAGCGGAACGACGTTTGAGGGGATCTTGATGTAAACGCGTCGCTCCTTCCCAGGCCCATGCACCCCAATTTTTCCCGCATCAAAGAATCGCAGGTCATAGCGTTGCACCTGGCTCTCTCCGCTGCGGGCAAGCATCAATGTGTGGCCCTCCAGGCGCCATTGACCTTTTTCGACGCGGCCGGATTCTCGAAATCGATACTGGCCCTCGCTCAGTTCCCCGGTGATCTCCAGCACGCCGTCGTGGTCCTGCCACTCCCAGATCCCGGGTAAGTCCAGCCGCAGCAACCACCGATCTCGATTACGCCGGGTTCCGCGGAGCCAGACGAAGGCGGTAGCCACAACGACGATGATGACAATCAACGATCCCATGAAATGAATGTTCCCGGATCAGCCTGATTGAAGCAACACCTGATACAGGGAACACGTCTTGAGCCCCGCTTCATATCAGGCGTTCACGATGGACGTCGATGAGTTCGGCATCAACCGACAATTCGAGATTTCGGACGATGTCGGTCAGCGCCTGTTCGACGATATTCGCGCTGCTGGCTGTCGCGATGAACGTCCACTGCGCACGCTGGTGGGAATCCTGGAAATCGCTTTCGCAGACAGCCACGTTCGCCGGCCTGCCATAGCGGTCGCGTATGCCCCGCAAACGCTGGCGCTTTTCCTTTAAGGAACGGCAACCGCCCAGATGGAAATTGATGCTGAGTAGCCAGGCGTTCACAGTTCCGCGGAGAAATCAGACCTGGCGAGTGCATAAAACACAGTGTCCAGCCCGTGGTACTCGCGGCGCTCCTCAAAAATCATTCCGAGACGCTGCATCACTCTGACAGAACGCTGGTTCGGCGTGTCCGTGGCGGCAATTACCCGCTCCATGCCGCATTCTTCGAAACCATAGCGCAGAACCTCGTTGGCCGCCTCGGTCACGAATCCCTCACCCCAGTGCTCAGGCAGGATGCCGTAGAGCAGTTCAGGCTGGCTGCTTTCTTCAAATCGCCGGTAGCCGCAAAAGCCAATCAGCGCATCCGGATTCCCCACTATCTCCAGGGCGAAAAACCCGGCGCCCATCTCATCGAAGCAGGCCCGGCTCGTGGTAACGATTTCAACTACCCGTTCGGTTGAAATGTGTTCACCGTCCCAGAGATACCGCCGGACTTCCGGATCGTTCCAGAAGTTGTGCAGCGCCGCCACATCCGATTCGGCGAGCGGCCGCAGCAGCAGTCTTTCTGTCTGCAGCGTCGACATGAGATAACACCCCCCCGAGGACGAGTTTGCCATAGCTGGGCTCATAAGCGAACATGCTGCGCCCCGATACCCGACGAATAAGGAAAATCGATGCGCTTCAGCTTCTGGCCAGCGCCGTCCAAACGCTACGACGACGTTCTCGAACTCGCCCGGCATGTGGAGAAAACCGGTTGGGATGGCATCTGGTACGCCGACCATTTCATGCCAAATGCCGAGGACACCAGCGGACCCTATGCCGAATCCTGGACCACTATTGCAGCGCTTGGCGCTTCAGTCCCACGAATTCGAATCGGCACGCTGGTGACCGGTAACACCTACCGACATCCCGCGGTACTGGCCAAGATGGCCGCCACGCTCGATCACATCACCGATGGTCGTGTCGTGCTTGGTATCGGCAGTGGCTGGCAGGAAAACGAACACCAGCAGTACGGCATCCCGTTTTATACCGTGGCTGAGCGTCTGGGCCGGCTGGAAGAGGCCTGCCAGGTTATCCAGTCGCTGTTCACTCAGGAAAAGACCACGTTTGCCGGCAAATACTATCAACTGGAAGCAGCATCCCTGGAGCCCAAGCCGGTTCAACAACCGCTGCCGTTGTTGATTGGAGGTGGCGGCGAAAAAGTAACCCTCAAAATCACCGCTCAATACGCCAACGAATGGAACGTCTGGGGTGACGTGAGCAAACTGCGCGACAAGATGGCCATCCTCGATCGTCACTGTGAAACATTCGATCGGGACCCGGCGGACATAAAGCGCACGGCTGTCGCGCTGCTGTTCATGAGCGACGACAAGGCCTATCTGGAGAAGATGCGCGCAGCTGACATCGAGCAGGCCACGATAATCGGCACGCCCCAGGAGGTCCG
>JAPUFN010000249.1 GCA_027293665.1 Gammaproteobacteria bacterium
ACCATATGATAACTGTCCATCGCGAAGGGGCCGATGCCACCCTCGCGGTGGCAGTGCACGCAATTCTCCCGCAGTATCGGCGCCACATCGCGGGCGTAGTCGGGCCGATTGCCTGCGTGTAGTGCGACTCTGCCGAAGGACTGCTCACAGCCAATCTCCACATCGGCGGTGGTGTCGATCACCACGGTGTCCATCGTTGCCGTTTCCGCAGCGATAATTCGCGTGAGAGCGTCCGCGAGCGGAGTCGGCTTGGGTGGATCGTCACGCCGCCGGCTGCGCTCATCGAGCGGTCCTTTGAATATCAGCTTCAGCGTCTTCGGTTCGAGTACGATCAGTTCGCCAACCCGATTTATCCCGAGAGCCTCGGCGACCAGTTGTGTATCGTCGATGAGAATCGGGTAATCGAGATCGTAGGTGGCCGCCTCCGCCCGAAGTTCTTCCCGGCTGTCGCGGCCTGTTGAATTTATCATCAGAAAGGCGACATTCTGCGGCTCCCATTTCTGCCGCAATGTCGTCAGGGTCGGGAGCTGGCTGGGAATCACGGGGCAGCCGTTAGCCTGGCTGATGAGCACCAGAGCGTCTTTGTACCCGTAGCGGGTGATCTGATGAAATACGCCCTCCTGGTCGATCAGGGCAAAGTCACCGATTCGTTCATGAGCGGCTGCGCCTGTGTCGGCACTGGCATCGATATTAAGAGTAGTGCTCAGCAGCGCAAAAAGAAGCGATATTCGTAGAGTTCTGGCTGTCATTGAGGTTTTAACCTATCGGTTTGTCAGCTGCGGCCTACTATACCGTCTAACAGCCTGTTGAAAAAAGCACACTGCGCGCGTTTTTTACCGCCTTCGGCCATTCCTGGCTTCGGGGCTCCTCCATTCCACGCCGCGATTGCTGAGCGGGCTAGGCTCCCGCCAGGAATGTCTTGAGTTCCGCGGCGTGGGATATCCGGCCTCGTTTGTCGGCCAGCTCGTCGAATTGCGCTTGTCGTGTGCCGGCATACATCTCGACGAAATCATCGCCGAACAGTTCACGCGCCGCCTTCGAACCTCGAAATGCCGAGATAGCCTGCTTGAATCCCGTGGGAAATTTGATTGATTTCGGTAGCCGCGACTGGCGCAGGTATGCGCTTTTTTCGATCGGCTTCAGCGGCTCGAGCTTCCGTTCGATGCCCCATGCGCCCATCCCTAACAGGCACGCCTGTACGAGATACGCGTTCGTGTCAGCACCAGCTGGCCGAAACTCCAGTCGTTGGCTGCGGCGCCCGCCTGGAATCACGCGCACCGATGTCGATCGATTCTCAATTCCCCAGGTCGCAGCCAGCGGTGCGAATGCATCGGCCACAAAACGTCGCCAGGAATTGGGGTTGGGTGCAACCATGAGCATCAGTTCAGGTAGCAGCTTCTGCACGCCCCCGATGAAGTAGCGTTGGACTTGACTCATGCCATCTGCGTCCTTTGCATCGTAAAACACGTTCCGGCCGTTGGCACTCACGAGCGACAAATGAACATGCTGCGACGATCCGTCTTCGTCGAGTCGTGGTTTGGCCATGAACGATGCGAGGTGGCCGTGTCGGTCTGCATAGACTTTGGCGAAAGCCTTGAACAGCAATGAATTGTCGGGCGCGTGTATTCCCTTTTTATGACTGAGCGCTATCTCGAGCATGCCTTCACCGTGCTCCCAGTGAAGACTGGCTACGTCGATATCCAGTGTTTTGCACATGTCCAGGAGTCCGGAGAGAAACTCGATACCCTGGGATTGTCGTGTGATGTTCATGTATCCAGCGCGGACCATCGCCATCTCGAGATTCTTGTAGTCCTTCGCGCGCGCGGTTTGCTCGGTCTCTGCGTATACACGAAACTCATATTCAGCGCCCACCACCGGCGAAAATCCCAGCGCACGCATGCGATCTTCGGCACGCCCGTATATCTGTCGCGGCGCCCACAAACTCCCCGAACCGCCTTCCGGGAAATCCAGAAAGAAGAAGAGGTCCTTGCCTGCAGGGTAGTCGGGCAAACGTCGAGCGTTGCTGGCCGCCAAAACTGCCTTCTCATCGGAGAACGGCAGGTCGAAGGAGAGATACCCCTGCGGGATGTGGATCTGATCGTTGACCCCAAGGACCATAATCTCAGGAATCAGAGATAAACCAGACTTGAGGCTCGCCTCAAAGGTCTTGCGACCGACTAAGTGACCCCGGAGATCTCCGTTAAGATCTGCGTAGCCGCACGTT
Source organism: Gammaproteobacteria bacterium (assembly GCA_027293665.1). Lineage (GTDB taxonomy): Bacteria > Pseudomonadota > Gammaproteobacteria > Pseudomonadales > Azotimanducaceae > SZUA-309. The sequence continues at coordinate 2,225 of JAPUFN010000249.1, forward strand.
ACGTATTCTGCCTTCGCAGCATCAAGCACCCGTCTGATTTGTGCACTCAACTCAAATTCTCCTTAGGTTCTCTGACGCGATTTTCGACGATGCAGCTTAACGCGGACAATAGCTGCACGTCTTCCTGTCGCGTTTGCTGACAAATTGGCTGCTGGATCTATTCAAAAGCAGGTCCTTGCGGATTGATAGCAGTCGGATATTCTGTTTAGTTCCTGACACACATGTGTTGTGAGACTGGGAGTGGCATTCATGGCGGCTGATCTGGAAAGTGGAAACGTCGACGGAATGGTCAACAGAATAGGCAGCGGAATAAAAGTCCAATGGAGCATGCGCCCCTGGTGGATGAATCTCATCATGGGATTCTGTCTGTACATGACGCTGATCTACATGCCATATGATATTTTCTGGAAACCTGTGGCCCAGGACGAAGAAGTCTGGTTCGGGATAACGCTGCATGGGTGGCCGGCCAAACTCACAGCACCGCTGCATTGGCTCATCTACGGCGGGCTCGCCTATGGCTTCTGGCGGATGCGGTCCTGGATGTGGCCCTGGGCTGCGGTGTACCTGGCGCAGGTTACGATTGGCATGCTGGTGTGGAATCTGCTCGATCCGCGCGGTGACGGGTTGGTGCGCGGCCTTGTCGCGGCCGCGGTATTTCTGGTGCCAACCGTTGCCCTGTTGCAAGCTCGCTCAACGTTTGGCAACCCCGGTGACTCAGCGGATCTTTGAGGAAGATTCGTATCAGCGAAGTTGCGACGCCGTCGTGCAGGCGGCCGATGCCGATGGAATTGTCCTGGACCGGACAGTCTTTTATGCGCTCGGTGGTGGCCAGCCCGGTGATACGGGCTGTCTGATCCTGGCCGATGGGACGCAGGTTGCCATTGTTGACACCCGCAAAGGCGGTGATGATTCCATCATCCACATTCCCGAGGATGGGGTCGCGTTGCCTGTAGTGGGAACTTCCCTGCGCGCCGAAATCGACTGGGAGCCCCGCTACAAACACATGCGGATGCATACCTGCTTACACTTGCTGTGTTCGCTGATCGATGCGCCCGTGACGGGTGGCAACCTGAACACGGAGAAAGGCCGCTTGGATTTCGATCTGCCGGAGTCGACGCTCGATAAAGAATCTCTGACCATTGCTCTCAATGAGTTGATCAGTGCAGACAGGGCAACGACGCTCGAGTGGATTACCGATGATGAGCTCGCTGCTCAGCCCGAACTGATCAAGACGATGTCCGTGCAGCCTCCCACCGGCGCCGGAAGAGTTCGCCTGCTGAACATTGCTGGCGTGGATCTGCAACCGTGCGGCGGCACCCATGTGCTGCGTACCGGTGAAATCGGTCGCGTGCGGGTCGCAAAAATCGAAAAGAAAAGCCGCTTGAATCGGCGTGTCGCTGTCGTATTCGACTCTACTTAGCGATTTTCAGGCGACCAAGTCAATCTTCCAGCGTGTAGGCGATCAGGTAGTCGGCAGTCGGGGCATCGCTGATCCAATGGCCGCCGGCGGCAATCACGATGAACTGTCTGCCGCCGGAGGTATAACTCATCGGCACCGAGTTTGCCGTGGTCGGCAGTTTGTCGAGCCACAGTTCTTCGCCGGTTTCCGTGTTGAATGCGCGGAAGTAGCGATCACTGGTGCCGCCGATGAAGGTGAGCCCTGAACGGGTCACCATGGCACCCCCCATGCTCACGGCACCCTTCATTAATGAAAACGGCCAGGGTGCCAGTTCCTCCAGGGTGCCGAGCGGAATCTGCCAGAGAATGTCACCCGATTTGAGGTCGATGCCTGCTAGCGTGCTGTAGGGCGGGGCGCTGCATGGCGCACCGAGCGGCGAGACGACGGCTTCAATCAACACGCAGTAGGGTGAACCCACCTGTTGCCAGGCGTTCTCGGGACATTCGTCGCGGGGGATGAGTTTGACCGAGATCGGTATGTGTTTGGTGCTGGCAACCATGATCTGACGATCCGGATCTACGGCGGGCGTATCCCAGTTGTTGCCACCGAGCGCGGACGGGAAGTAGACGGTGCCGGCGAGGCTGGGTGGTGTATAGATCGGACCTGTGTTCAATTCCTCGAGCAGGTCTTCACAGCGCCCCTCGTCCCAGAACGTAAGACCCCAGGCATCCTCCGGCGTCATGCCCAGCTTATGTAAGGGGTCGGGCTTCAACGGAAATGGTTGTGTAGGGCTCAGATACTCGCCTGGCACCGCGCCTTCCTGCGGCACGGGTCGTTCTTCGACAGGATGCAGTGGCTTGCCGGTAACTCGATCCAGAACGAACGTCATGCCCATCTTGGTGACCTGCACGAGCGCGCGTTCCTCTACGCCATTGATGGTGAGATCGACCAGCACGGGTTGCGCCGGAACATCGTAGTCCCAGATATCGTGATGCACGGTTTGAAAGTGCCACACGACTTCGCCCGTGTCGGCGTTGAGCGCAACGATCGAACTCGAATAGTGATCGAGGTCGCCGTTGCGGTCGCC
>JAPUFN010000025.1 GCA_027293665.1 Gammaproteobacteria bacterium
GATAATTGTGATTTTCAACGCGTTCATCTTAACAACTGCGCACCACTTAGCGCGAATCTGCGCACCACTTAGCGCGAATCCGCGCACCACTTAGCGCGAATCAGGGGCCGAGGGTTTAGCCGAGTCTCCCTTAGATACTGCGGCCACCGTCTACATTGATGCTCGTTCCAGTAAGAAATTCCCCGTCATCCGAGGCGAGAAAGGTTACAGCAGCCGCGACATCGCGTGGTTGTGCCAGCCGGCCCCGCGGAATAGTGCTGGTCAGCGTCGCCCGCATCTCGTCACTCAAAACGTCATGACCGGTTGCGCCTTTCATGAATCCGGTTTCAGCGGCGACCGGGTTGACTGCGTTCACGGTAATGTTATGACGCGCGACTTCGAGTGCCAGCCCTTTGGTCATGGTCAGCACCGCGCCTTTGGTGGCATTGTATGGCGTCACGCCCGGGCGCGGGGCTATAGCGCCTATGGAAGCAATATTGACGATGCTTCCACCACCCTGTTCGATCATCGCAGGAATGACATGTTTGCATCCCAGAAACACCCCGCGCGCATTCACCGCAAACACCGCGTCAAACTCTGCAACTGATATTTTCCACAACAGTTTGCTCAGATGTGAATACCCGGCGTTATTCACCAGGACGTCGATGCGACCGTACTCGTCGAGTGCGGTCTGCATCAGTACAGCGACCTGATCTTCCTCACTTACATCGACCGTCTTCTGGCAGGCTCTGCCACCGGCAGCGTTGATCTCAGCGGCAACGCGCGTGCTGGATTCAGGATTAAGATCCGCGACGACGACGCTGGCGCCCTCACGGGCAAAACGCTCGGCGATCGCCTCCCCGAAACCGGAACCCGCACCCGTCACGACCACACACTTATCTTCAAACCGTTGCATTACCTGCCCCCGCAGTTGTTGCCCAGCAGGCCATTCTAGAGCTTTTCATCATCACTACAGAAGGCAAGACGATTCCGGCCCGGCTCGTTGCGCGATTAAACCCGACGTCGGTAAATCAAGAGATCCAGCGGACCCAGGACCGCCAGCAGGATCAGCGCCAGCAGAAAACGTAGATCGCTCAGGTAGACCTGAGTTTCAACGGGGTAAGCGATTGTTTTATCGAGCGCAGCAGTCTTGAACTCGTGTTTGCCGCCGAATATCGGATTGAGCGCTATCTCCAGCAGATCGCGCCGGCTGCGATAACGCATCAGGGCCGCTGTATCCCAGCGCTCAGCGCCTTCGATCCCCACTATATCCATCGCGTTGAATACTGCGACTCCCGTGAACACCGGATGGCATGCCCGTTTGAAAAGTTCCGGGAACATATGCTCCATGTAGCGATTCATCAGCTGCCCCGCCGTTTCCCCAGGCTCGGCACCTGCGACCGTCGGTGGGTTTTCTGCCATATCGATGTTGTTGACCATCACGAACTGGCGGCCGGTATCGCTTTCCATGAATTGCTGCAGATTGGCTATCTGTGCAGGCCCAGCCCCATTCGCACGCATCTGCTCGGTGAACGCCGCAATTTCCCGCGCTGACAGCGGCCCGCCGAAATCCGTGTACCAGTAGCAGAAAAGCAGATAGAACACGGCTGGAACGGACCAGAGTAACGCGCGCGATCGGGAGTGTATTTTCACGATTCAGTTGTACCCTGCAAACGGAAAGTGGCGCCATTATTTCACATGAAATAATGCGTGTCATTAATGTTTCGATCGGCTACATTACCCGCTTTTCAACACGGCCGTGCAATGAGAAGGTTATTCTGGTCCGCCGCTGGCATCGTCCTGACGCTGGCAATAGCCATCGCAGCGCTCACCGGCACCCGCTCGGGTCAGGATTTCCTGTTGCAACGACTCGTCGCTGCCGTGCTTGTGCCCGCACCTGCTGAGACCTTCGACGGGCTTCGCGTCTTCATCTGCGGATCTTCATCGCCGCTGCCAGCAGCCAATCGCGCCCAGGCCTGTATCGCAATACTAGCCGGTGAAGACATCTACCTGGTGGATGCCGGGGCCGGCTCGCCGCTCACCGTGAACCTCGCCCGCCTGCCACTGCAGAATCTGCGCGCCGTGCTCCTGACACATCTGCACTCCGATCACATTGCCGCCATCGGTGACTTCAATATGCTCTCCTGGGTGGCCGGAAGACCCGCACCGCTGGAGATCATCGGCCCCACCGGCGTGGCACAGGTCGTCGCCGGATTCAACGAAGCGTACGAGCTCGACGGTGGCTATCGTACTGCCCACCATGGCGCGGATCTGCTGCCGCCCGACCTGCACGACATGCGTGCCCGCACCATCGAGGCAGGACGGGTACTCGAGCACAACGGCCTCGTGGTTCGGGCATTCAACGTCGACCATCGCCCGATCGCACCTGCAGTGGGTTTTCGCTTCGACTACAAAGGCCGATCGGTGGTCATCAGTGGCGATACCGTGCCGACGCCTGATCTTCTGGAAGCGGTACAAGGTGCAGATTTGTTACTCCACGACGCCATCTCTCTGCCGATTATCCAAGCGTTCGAGAAAGGCGCGCAAGCCGCTGGAGCCGAGCGGCAGGCGAAGATCCTGCACGACATCCAGGACTACCACGCACCCGTCGCCGCGCTCGGGCAACTTGCGCAAACCGCAGGAGTGAAGCAACTGGCGCTCTACCATCTGATACCGCCACCGCAGAATTTTCTCATGGAGCGCATCTTCAGGCGTGACTTGCCAGCGGGTGCGATTCTCACCGAAGACGCGATGGTGTTCGATCTCCCGGCGAACAGCAGTGACGTGATTGTGCGCTAGCGACCAGGCGCCGGGTCGGCGGCGTCCGGCGCCGCGAGCAGACGCTGAATTTCGCGCGCGATCAGCCACAATCGATCCTGGCCCCACAAAGCGAGTACCGCCTCCCCGTTTGTGTCGAGCAGTCTGAAACTCGGGACCCCCCAGCACCCGAAACTGTACATCGCCAGGCGATTGGCTTCTATTTCCGCCTGCCAGTCGTCGTTGTCGATGACCGCATGCGCCGCCTCCCAGGACAGCCCCGCACGCTCCACGACATGCCGCATTCCCTTTGTCGTGTTGGTGTTCACACGGTGGGAAAATGCCGCATCGAGAAACGCACTGAGGAGTTCAATGTCGCGGCCCTGCTCTCTAGCCCAGGGATACAACGAATAGCAGCGCCGCACGGGTTCGCCGATGGGATCGTAGACATCGCCCCAGTCGAGACCCAAGTCACGAGCCTCCCGTGCGGCGTCGGAAAAAATGTACCGGCCTTTTTCGCGCGTTGCAGGCACACCGCGCATCACCATCGGCAACACCGGCCGAACAACGAGCCTGACACCGGTTTCGCGTGCCAGCTCCACCGCCTTGTCAAAAATGAAAGATGTGTAGGGACTGCGCAGCGAAGGATAGATCTCCAACGTAAGCGAGCCGTCATCCTGCAGCGGGCCGTTGGCAATTTCCGGTCTTGGCGCAACGAGCGATCCTGCCTCCTCGCGACGGACGCCAAGCTCAATGAGTCGCTTCTCCAGATGGTAGAAACGATC
>JAPUFN010000250.1 GCA_027293665.1 Gammaproteobacteria bacterium
AATCTTCGCCCGCAGCGGCAAGCATCTCACTCACGTAACGACCGTCGGCGAATCCATCATCCGTATGGCGGGAGACATTCTGCGCGAAGCGGAGGCCATCAAGCAGGTCGCCCAGGAATTCAGCGACGAAAAGCAGGGGTCGCTTTCGGTCGCGACAACCCATACCCAGGCACGCTATGCACTGCCGCCGATCGTGCGCGAGTTTCGCGAAACCTATCCCGATGTGATTTTGAACATGAACCAGGGCACGCCCACTCAGATTGCAGAGCTGGCCGCGACCGGCGCCGTCGATTTTGCGATTGCGACGGAAGGTCTCGAACTCTTCAACGATCTGGTGATGATGCCGTGTTACCGCTGGAATCGATCCGTGGTGGTGCCGGCGGGTCATCCGTTGATCGACAAGGTGGCAGCCGGCGGTCTGACACTTGCCGATGTCGCGGCAGAGCCGATCGTGACCTATGTTTTCGGATTCACCGGACGTTCGAAGCTGGATGACGCGTTTTCCCGTGAAGGACTGCAGGCCAATGTGGTTTTTACCGCAACGGATACCGACGTGATCAAAACCTACGTCCGCCTCGGCGTGGGTGTGGGCATTATCGCCACCATGGCACTGGACCCCGCTGTGGACGGCGATCTCGTTGTGCTCGATGCGTCGCATCTTTTTTCCCCGAGCATCACGCACATCGGCTTCCGCCGCGGTACGTTCCTGCGCCGCTACATGTACGATTTCATACAATGGTTCGCACCTCACCTCGATCAGCAACAAGTCGATGCGGCGGCGGCCTGCGCGACACGCAACGAGCGAGAGCAGCTGTTCAGCGACGTCGATCTGCCTACTCGCTGAGGCGACTCCAATCTTGGTATATGCTTACTCCATCGCAAATGCTGGATAAGAATCGTGGATGTGTTGTGTCTGGATCTCGAGGGCGTTCTCATCCCCGAGATCTGGCAGGCGGTAGCCGCAAAAGCTGAAATTGCAGAACTTGCAAAAACCACGCGGGACATTCCGGTATACGACGATCTGATGCAACTGCGGCTGGATGTTTTGCGCCAGCATGATCTGCGGATGTCCTGGATCGAAAACGTGATTCACGAACTCGACCCACTGCCGGGTGCGCTGGATTTCCTGGGCTGGGCTCGCAGCAGATTTCAGGTCGCGATCATCTCGGATACTTTCTATCAGTTTGCGATGCCGATGATGGCAAAACTCGGCTGGCCGACTCTGTTCTGCCATCATCTCGAAATTTCCGACGACCGGATTGTCGGTTACAAGATTCGCCAACCCGATCCCAAACGCTGTTCCGTGCAAGCGTTTCAGTCACTCAAATACAAGGTGCTGGCGGCAGGAGATTCCTACAACGACATCGCCATGCTTGAAGAAGCCGATCACGGGTTCTTCTTCGCTGCACCACAAAATGTCCTCGATGAATTTCCTCAGTATCCACACGCCGCCGATTATCCGACGCTGCAGAAACTTCTGAGCGAGACACAGTAACGCTGCTGTTTCTGCTACAGCCGCAGAGCCCTGAGTTCGGGATCACTCGCACTGCGGCGCCACAGATAGTCGAAACGCGCCGCCAGCTTGTCTGCCTGTGCCGGATCGTAGCGATTGGAGAACGCCTTGTAATCGCGATAATCGGGCAGCATTAGAAACGCAAGTTCGTCTAGGATCACACAACTGTGCGAATCTTCAGCAAGCTCACCCGGGACGAGTCGAATCTCTATCTTGCTGTCCAGTCGCCGGGCCAGTTCCAGTAACCGATGACCGCGACTGATGACCAGGTTCGTCGTGTGCACGAGTATCTTCAGTGTTGCCGGCGGACCGCGCCGAACGAACGAGGAGAGCGCATCGACCACGGCCGGGTCGTCGAACAGCACATGGTCCAGATACTGACTGTAGATTCGAATAGTTCGATTCGCCCACTGCACGCCTTCCACAATGCCGCGGCGACAGGCCGGCTCACCATCGTGTTGCAGAAGCTCAGTGTGCTCGCTTGCCGGGTCCGGTGCCGCTTGGAGGATGGCGGGTCGTTCGACATCTGCCATTGCCTCGAAGGCAATGGGCAATTCCATTTCCATGTTCTGATGCGGGATTCCGGCTTCCATGAATTCGTCACCGGCGGGTAGGAAACCGCCGCGGCGATAGAAGGATTCCGCGTGCGTCTGCGCATGCAGAAACACTTTTCGAAAACCGCTTTCCTTCGCATGCTCAACGACAGTCTGCAACAGGCGAAAACCGATTCCGCTGCCGCGATGTTCGGCCAGCACAGCCATGCGGCCGATCTGTCCGCTCGGCAGGAGGCGCGCACAACCTATTGACTGGCCGGCTTCGTTGATCGCAAGGAAATGCTCCGCGGTGTCATCCTGGCCATCCCACTCAACATCCCGGTCGACGCCTTGTTCTTCGATGAACACCTTCGCGCGGACTTCCTGCAGTGCCTTGTCGTGGCTTTCCCAGGGTACGTGGACGACGTGTATTTCCATTGCTCTGGGTTTACTTGTCACGCTCGGCCAGTGTCCGGGCAAGGCCGGTATAGGTTGCGGGAGTCAGCGCCTGAAGTTGCCGCTTGGCCGCCTCCGGGATATCGAGCTCGCTGAGGACGGACTTGAAGAGCGCTTCATCCATCTGCTGACCGCGGGTCAGTTTCTTCAGCTGTTCGTACGGTTCAGGCAAACCGTGTTTGCGCATCACGGTTTGCACGGCTTCCGCAAGCACCTCCCAGCTGCCGTCCAGGTCGCTCGCGATCTTCGCTGGATTGACCTGCAAGCGGCTCATCCCCTCGAGTGTTGCCAGATAGGCAATCAGGCTGTGGCCGAAAGCACTGCCTATATTGCGCAGAACAGTGGAGTCGGACAGATCGCGTTGCCACCTGGAAACCGGCAATTTTGCCGCCATATGGTCCAGCAGGGCATTCGCAACGCCCAGGTTGCCTTCCGAATTTTCGAAGTCGATGGGATTGACTTTGTGCGGCATTGTCGAGGATCCGGTTTCACCCTCAACCTTGCGCTGGGTGAAATATTCGATGGCTATGTAGCTCCAGATGTCGCGGTTGAAGTCGAGCAACACCTGATTGAAACGTGATAACGCATGAAACCACTCCGCAATGTAATCGTGAGGCTCTATCTGAGTGGTGAAGGAGTTGTGGTCGAGTCCCAGACTCTGTACGAATTTTTTACAAAGTGATGGCCAGTCGACGTCGGGGTATGCGGTCACATGGGCGTTGAAATTGCCAACGGCACCGTTCATTTTACCGAGCGCCTCGAGCTGGCTGAATTGTGTGAGCTGTCTTGTCAGTCGCTCACTCACGTTGCGCAGTTCCTTGCCGAGCGTGGTAGGCGAAGCAGGCTGGCCATGCGTTCTGGCGAGCATCGGCAAGTCAGCATTTTCTAACGCGAGTGTTTCGATATTCTCAATGACGCTGCGCATCGATGGCAGTAGAACACTGTCGCGTGCTTCAGTGAGCATCATCGCGTATGCGAGATTGTTAATGTCCTCTGAAGTGCAGGCGAAGTGGACGAATTCGGTGAGTGCCTGTAACCCTTCTATGCCGGCAATCTTCTCCTTGACGAAGTACTCGACTGCTTTGACATCGTGGTTGGTGGTTGCC
>JAPUFN010000251.1 GCA_027293665.1 Gammaproteobacteria bacterium
GGTAATGATTCATGCACAGACTGTCCGTGACGACCAGCTGGATCGTATGGCCGCACTGGCGATGGTGCCTTCTTTCTTTTCGACACACACGTTCTTCTGGGGAGACTGGCATCGCGATTCCGTCCTCGGGATAGATCGCGCATCCAGAATCAGTCCAACTCGCAGTTCCATCAATCGAGGGATCACGTTCACAGTGCACAACGACGCGCCGATTGTTCCGCCGGACATGTTGCAACTGCTGTGGTCTACCACAAATCGGTTGACTCGCAGCAATCAGGTGCTGGGCCCGGATGAACGGCTGACGACTTACGAAGCGCTGGCGGCAATCACTCGCGATGCCGCGTATCAATATTTCGAAGAAGACCGCAAAGGCACCCTGGCGGCTGGCAAGCTTGCCGATCTCGTGATCCTTTCGAGCAATCCGCTCGATACACCCACCGTGGATCTGCGATCGCTGGAAGTCACCGAAACCTGGTCTCACGGCATGCGCACTTTCAACAACATCAGCAGCTCGGACGTTCGCGGTCGCTAGGCACACAACCCAGGGCTATAATGCGCGCCCTTTATTGAGTACCAAGCAAGACACATATGGAAGGCCCCACTTCGCACACCTACTACTCCCAGCGACTGCGCTTGCACTACGTCGACTGGGGTAACGAAGACGCACCACCACTATTGCTCATCCACGGCGGACGTGATCATTGCCGGAACTGGGACTGGGTCGCGGAACAGCTGCGCGACGATTACCACATCATCGCGCCTGACCTGCGAGGCCATGGGGATTCGCAATGGATGATCGGCGGCAGTTACAACCATGTCGACTATGTCTATGACATAGCGCAGCTGTTGCACCAGACAAAAATGACGCCGGTGACCATTATCAGCCACTCGCTGGGCGGCTCAATTGCTTTGATGTACGCCGGTCTCTTCCCCGATACCGTAACCCGGCTGGTCGCCATCGAGGGTATGGGGCCACCGCCGCAGATGATAAAGGATCGCATCGAGGTACCTATCGCAGAACGCCTGCAATTCTGGATAAACGATCTACGCAAAGCGTCAGGCCGGATACCCCGCCGCTATGCTTCGCTCGAAGATGCGTACGACAGAATGCAGACGGAAAATCCTCATCTCACCGAAGCTCAGGCACGCCACCTCACCATCCACGGCAGCAATCAGAACGAAGACGGTACCTACACCTGGAAGTTCGACAACTATGTCAGGACTTTTTCGCCAGTTGGCGTACCGTTCAAAGAGCAGTACAACATGTACAACCGCATCACCTGTCCGACGCTACTGGTACGCGGAACCGAGTCGTGGGCTTCCGATCCGCAAAGTGATGGGCGGGCAAGCCACTTCCAAGATGCCCGGGTGGCCAGCATCGAAAACGCCGGGCATTGGGTTCACCATGACCAGCTCGATGAATTCATGGCGCTGACCCGGGCTTTTCTCGCCGAGGCCTAGGCCGGGCTGAGACTCCAGATTGTGTCGACACGCGCCGCTGTTTTACACGCCAGTCCCTGGCAAGGCGTGTTTTATCTGACCGGTGGCGCCAGCGGTTTCCTCGCAGAGGTCCTCGCTGAGCCCGGTGCCTCAGCAACGGTACTCGAAGGACAGATCCCTTACGCGGCGCAAGCTCTAAGCGAACTGCTGGGCACGCCGCCAGAGTCCGCCTGCTCGGTCGAGACGGCACGCGCACTGGCAATGGCGGCCTTCCAGCGCGCTCGCACCCTTGGTGGAGATCCAGCATTCGGTTTCGCCTGTACCGCAAGCCTTGCAACCAATCGAGTAAAGAAAGGCGAGCATCGGGCGCACGCAGCGCTGCAGACCGCCGACGATACTTTCACGGCAAGCTGGCAGTTTTCAGGCGACCGGCAGACCGAAGAAACCGAACTCATAGAACACCTCTGGCGCATGCTCGGACTAACTTTTGATCTGCCGAGTGTTACCAGCTCCGTAGAGGCAATCGACCTTGCTCGGACATCCGCGATAGAACCCTGGCGGCAACTTATCCTCGGTGAAATACTCACCCATGCAACGCAACCTCACGACACTCAACTCCTGATGCCGGGCGCGTTCAATCCACTGCACAGCGCGCACAAGAGCATGCTCGCGCTGGCAGAAGAGCGTACTGGATTCACTGGAGCTTTCGAACTATCCGTGGCCAATGTCGACAAGCCGCTACTCGATTACAGCGAGATCGAAGCCCGCCTCAGCCAGTTCGACAAACCGGTCTGGTTGACGCGGCTACCCACGTTTGTCGAGAAAGCCCGTAACTTTCCAGGCAGTCACTTCGTTGTCGGTGTTGATACGTTCAGTCGCATTGTCGAGGCGAAATACTACGGCGGTGAGCTCGGTCTAAAAAACGCTCTGGCGGAACTCGACGAGTTGGGCGTCCACTTCATAGTTTTCGGCCGGCAGATGGCAGGGTCCTTCAAGGTGCTCGGCGACCTGGTGTTGCCGGACCGGCTGCGCGACTGGCGACTGGCGCGTTGTGTCGAAATCGATGAGCAGTCATTCAAGGAAGCCGTGTCTTCAACGCAGATTCGCAAAGACTCCAGCAGAGAGCCCGGTCTCAGCTGAGGCTCTGCCTCCTACTCGAGATCTTCCAGGCGTTTTGGCCAGTTCGCTTTCAACAAGCGCGACAACGACCGGTCCGCCAGCAGCTTGCCACCGGTCTGGCAGGTCGCACAGTAGTTCGCCTCGTTTTCCGCATAGCGAATCCGTTGTACCGGTGAGCCACAAACGGGACAGGGTTCTTTGTACTTACCGTGCGCCGCCATCTCGGGATGGAACGCCGTAACCTTTTTCGGAAATTCATCACCCGTTTTCTGTCTCAATCGCTCCGTCCATTCAGCAAGCACATCCCGGCAGGCATCGAACAGGCCAACCATTTCAGCGTCCGACAGATTACGCGGCTGTTTGAATGGTGAGAGCCTGGCGCGCAACAGGATTTCATCCGAGTAGGCATTGCCGATCCCAGCGAATACGTGTTGATCGGTGAGCGCGCGCTTGAGCGTGTGATTTGTGTGCTGCAATTGTTGCGTAAATCGCTCGAGATCGATGTCGAAGATTTCCAGGCCACCCGGGTCGAGCTGAGCAAGATCTGCCGCACCACGGATCAGACGCAGAGAGGCCCGCTTTTTCTTGCTCGCCTCCGTAAATATCAGCGTCCCGGAAGCAAAGTCGAAGGCGGCCACGCCATTACGTTTGGGAATCGCAGTTCCACTGGCGGCCCACTGCAGACGTCCGGAGATCATCAGATGGATGACCAGGTACAGCTCATCTTCCAGCTCGAAGACGAGCTGTTTGCCCAGACGCGAACACCGCAGGAGGCGCCTCCCACACACCTCGTCGACGGTCGGGCTGACCGATCGCAGGAGGAAGGGACTTTGCAGGCGAATTCCCTGAAGGGCGTGGCCCCGCAACCGTGCGTCAATGTGTTCCAGATAGACCGTCAGGTCAGGTAGTTCAGGCACGCTCGGGTTCGAGACTAGCCAGCCGCGCAATAGTCTTCCATCGCCCACTGTGAAAACGCCAGATCAACAGACTCCCCTTCAATAGATAGTCACCAACCAGCGCAGCGTACACCCAGAAAACCGGCAATCCCATATAGGTGAAAATAGCAGCGAGGCCACAGCGCATACCGAGCAGGCCAAGGATTGTCACCATCAACGGAAAGCGGGTATCACCCGCACCACGCAATGCCCCACCGATCGCAAAATCGATTGCGAGAAGCGGCATCATCGCACCGAGCACATAAGTAAATTGCACCGTGTAGGTAATTGTCAGGGGCTCATCGCCGAGGAAAAAAGTCGCGAGTTCGCGGGCGAAGGCAATCACGAGTAGGCCGAGCGCGCCCATCGCTAAAATCGCCATCCCTGCCGAACGCCAGCCACTGCGAGCCGCGCCTGCGGGGTCATTCGCTCCCAGATGCTGGCCGACCAGTGTCGATCCAGCGATGGAGAAACCGAAGCCGACGGTCATGCAGATCATCAGCATGTTGAGGCCGATGTTGTAAGCGGCAAATGCCTCGGTGCCGTAGAAGTTGCCGATGATCATCAGGAATATAAAAAACCCAATCTGAAAGACGACCTGCTCCACGGCCGCGGGGTAGCCGATGTCCAACAGGCGGCGCAGGCGTGCCGCGCGCCACCAGCCACCACCGACATGTTTTACCCGGAACTTCTGCTGCATCCACAGACCGAGCAGTAAGATGCCACCCACGGTAAAAGAAAGTCCCGCCGCAACCGCAGCACCAGCCACGCCCATTTCGGGAAATCCGTACTTACCAAATACCAGCACATAGAGCAGTGGAATGTTGATTATGTTGACCGCACCGCTGATCCACAGCGGCGACCAGGCGTCACCCGAAGCGCGCAGCGCTGCGCTCAATATGAAATTCACCGCGAAGGCAACGTTGAAAATGCACAGCCAGCGAATGTTCTCGGCGGCCAAGGCCAGCGTGTGCGGGTCCAGCCCGAAAACGCCGGCAACGCTGGGCGCAAAAAACACGCCGAAGACAGTGACGACCAGTGAGAATGCCGATGCCAGCACCAGCGATGCCATGGTGACCCGGCTTGCTTCAGTGTAATCCCCCGCGCCCCAGGCACGCGCCACCAACGCAGTCGTGCCGACACTGACCGCCATCAAAATCGCCTGCATGGCAAAGAAGACCCGCTGGCCTGCACCGACGGCGGCGAGCGCCTGCGCGCCGAGTTCACCGACGAATTTCGTCTGCACGACGACCACGATGGTGTACGACAGGTTGCCCAGTATCGACGGGAAGGCGAGCTGCCAAATACTCGGACGCTCCGCCTGTTCTGTGCTCACGCCGGCAGCCAACTCCGATGCTGGCAAACCGTCTGCTGCATTTTCCCGCCGTGTTGTTTCTTCTTTCTGTCGCGACTCCACGTCGTGCGTTACCTCATACTGACTGCTAATATCTCCCGCTTGCCCGGATACCAGAAACGAACGGCTACATCCGAGCGCGCCCGATCTACTCGAGGAGGTCCTGGCAATCAGAACCTCCAAACAGAAGGCCGCCGGCCATCGTGGGGAAAGACAATGACCGATTACACCGATATCTCGGTGACCACTGCCGACTATGTGACTACAGTTGAAATCCAACGCCCGCCGACGAATTTCTTCGATCATTCACTGATCGGACAGATCGCGGACGCCTTTGCCGCTGCGGATGAAGACCCAGACTGTCGGGCCATAGTCCTTGCATCCCAGGGTAAACACTTCTGTGCCGGCGCCAACTTCGGCACCGGCAAGGGTGACAATTCCGGAAGCCGCGATTTTACAGAGGAAGGGTTCCGAAACACCACCGGAATTCTCTACCGCGAAGGTGCGCGTCTGTTTACTGCGAAAACTCCAATCGTGGGCGCCATACAGGGCGCGGCCATTGGTGGCGGACTTGGGCTGGCGCTGGTTCCGGATTTTCGCGTTGCCGCGCACGAAGCGCGGTTTTCCGCAAATTTTGTAAAACTCGGCATTCATCAGGGATTTGGCATCACGGTCACGCTGCCACGAGTGATCGGGCAACAGGCTGCCGCCATGATGCTGCTGACGGGTAAGCGTGTCACAGGCGAAGAAGCGCTGAAGATGGGACTGGTCGATGTCCTGACGGACCAGGATAACCTCAGGGCGCAGGCCACGCAGCTTGCGCGGGAGATCGCAGAAAATGCGCCGCTGGCGATCACCTCCGTCCGCGCAACGTTGCGCGCCGCTCTCGCCGATGAGGTCATCAAGGCCACCGAACACGAACTCAAAGAGCAGCAATGGCTGCGCGCTACAGAAGATGCGGAGGAAGGCATTCGATCGGTGGCGGAGCGCCGAGCGGGAAACTTTCAGGCTCGCTGAGTGCCAGCAGCGTGTTGCAAAAATGCCGCTAGTCGGCAATCGACAAATCAGAGGCTAAAAAAATGAAAATCGGCAAACTCGGTGTCTGGTACTTCCTCGACGGCATGCCCGCCACGGCCGCAGCCGAGGCGGCGAAACGAATCGAGTCACTGGGTTACAGCGCTCTATGGATTCCTGAAACGATCGGCCGCCACCCGTTTGTGCATGCGAGCTGGTTGCTGGCCAACACTGAAAGTCTGATCGTCGCAACCGGTATCGCCAATATCTATCACCGTGAACCCGGCGTTACGCTGGCGGCGCAGAATACACTGAACGAACAATCCGGCGGACGCTTCCTGCTCGGCATGGGTGTTTCTCACAAACCCCTGGTCGAAGGCGTGCGTGGCCTCAATTACGGTCCACCGGTCGCCACGATGCGTACCTACCTCGAGGGGATGGCCAACGCGCCGTATCAGGGCATCGCGCCCGAGGTGAAACCGGCAACCGTGATCGCCGCCCTTGGCCCGAAAATGCTGCAACTCTCCCGTGATGCCTGCGACGGCGCCCACCCCTATTTTTCTTCCCCCGACCACACGGCCATGGCCAGTGAAATTCTGGGGCCCGACAAAATGCTCTGCGTGGAACAGAAGATCATCCTGGAAGAGGATCCTGCGAAGGCCCGGGATCTGGCCCGGCCGGTCGCGCAGATGTATCTGGGACTGCCCAACTATCGCAACAACTGGCTGCGTATGGGCCTGGACGAAGCAGATCTCGAAAACGGCGGTTCCGATAAATTCATCGACGCGACCTTCGCCTGGGGCAGCCTTGCAAAGATCAGGGAGCGCCTGGAGGAGCACTACGCCGCAGGTGCTACCCACGTCTGCATCCAGCCGGTCAATCCAAGCGGCCAGATGGGCGACTTGCATTGGCAGGCACTGGAAGCTCTGGCTGAGTAAACGCCCTGGCTGAATAAAAGGAAGATGCGATGACCGAGTTTGCCAATAAAGTCGTCCTCGTCACCGGTGCTGCCGGTGCCCTGGGCCAGGCGGTTGTCGAACACTTTGCCACGCGTGGTGCGAAACTCGCCCAGCTCGATGTCGTGGAAATTGACAACGGCCATTACTCTGCAACCTGCGACCTCACCGATACCACGAGTACTACCTCTGCTGTGGCAAATGTTGTAGCAGAACTCGGCACTATCGACGTGCTCGCCAACATCGCCGGCGGCTTTAAAATGGGCGAAGCGGTACACGAAACGACGGCTGAGACCTGGGACTTCCTGATGGGCCTGAATGCCGAGTCGGTGCTGAACATGGCCCGCGCCGTGGTACCTCAGATGTTGACTCAAGGTGGTGGCAAGATCGTGAATATTGGCGCCGGTGCTGGTTTGAGCGGCACGCCGCAGATGGGCGCCTACAGCGCTTCGAAGAGCGTCGTGATCCGGTTGACCGAAGCCATGGCGGGGGAATTGCGGGCGCAGAACATCAACGTCAACTGCATCCTGCCGAGCATCATCGACACCCCACGCAACCGGGCGGACATGCCTGACGCCGATTTCAGCAGCTGGGTGACGCCAGCTGCAATGGCAGAAGTCGTGGGGTTTCTGGCCTCAGATGCTGCTGCGCCGATTCACGGAGCGGCTTTGCCGGTGACCGGATTGAGCTAGATCCGCAGGCGCCAGAACGCTAGCGACGTGTCAGTTTGCGGTAGCTGAAAACGCGCCATAGCTGCCTTGAAAAAACAGCAGTGGCAATACGCCATCAACCAACGTTCGGACATCCCTTACCCGGCCGACTGCAATCGTGTGGTCGCCCGCGTCATGCTCCACCTCGAGGTCGCAATCCACATAGGCCAGTACGCCCTCGAGCACAGGTGATCCCGTCACACCCGCATGCCAGTCGAGTTCGGCGAACTTATCGATTCCGGTTTTCGCAAACACGTCGCAGACCGGCTTCTGACTTGCGCTCAAGATGTTGATACAAAAGCTCCCCGAATCGCGCAGCCGTGGCCAACTGGTGCTGGATTTCGCCGGGAACAGCGCCACCAGCGGCGGGTCGAGCGACAGCGATGAGAAAGACTGCGCTGCAAATCCGGCAGGTACGCCGTCAAGGCAGCCGGTCGCGACCACCACGCCGGTACAGAACCGGCTGAGAGTGGCCCGAAAAAGCCCTGGATCAAAATCGCCCATTAGATAGATCATCCGCCATGGCAATCTGCCGACTATAGCCTCGGGGCTGGTTACTGGCCAACACGGAAGTGTGCAGTCCGTGAGATTCCAGCTTGCTGGCGCAGCCAGGCAGATGCATTAGAATGCCCGTCCAGAGCACCACCGCAGGAGAACGAGTTGGCTGAATCCGAAACTTTCCGT
>JAPUFN010000252.1 GCA_027293665.1 Gammaproteobacteria bacterium
CCAGCCAACTGGCAAGCAGCACTCGGTCGCTGACAGCCCCCTCACCTTCGCTAAATCTTGGTACCCCTACCTTCCCAATACGGCGCCCGCACCAGGCGCCGTTGGATTTTTCCGCTGGGCAGACGCGGCAGCTCGGCGACGAATTCAATCGAACGCGGACACTTGAAAGCAGACAGCGCCTGCCGCGCATGTTGCATGATCGCAGCGCGCAATTCGTCCGATGGCGTCTCCCCGGGGACGAGTTCCACGACCGCTTTGACCTCCTCTCCCCACTCATCACTGGGCACGCCAACCGTGCAGACATCACCAATCGCGGGATGTTCGAGTAACGCCGAATCAATTTCCTGCGGATAAATATTTACCCCGCCAGAGATTATTGTTTCCGCGCTTCGGCCATTGAGGAACAAAAACCCGTCGGTGTCGAAATAGCCCATGTCGCCCAGAGTGAACCAGTCACCTCGATAGGTCTCCGCAGTTTTCTCCGGCGACTTGAAGTATTCGAAGCGGCCGATCTCGGGGGCACGAAAGTAGATGTAACCTGATTCACCCTGCGCTACCTCGCCGCCTTCATCGTCAATAATTCGGCTGTTTTCCGGGTTCGGCGTCTTACCGACGCTGCCGGGTTTACGCAGCCAGGTTGCCGAGTCGATGACGAAGTTATTGCCGCCCTCCGTCGCTGCATAATATTCGTGCACGATGGGGCCGAACCACTCGATGATCGCGCGCTTGACATGCACCGGGCAGGGTGCGGCACCATGGATTACGAACTTCAGACTCGTCAGATCGTGAGCCTCGCGCACCTCGACAGGCAACTGCAGCAGGCGATGAAACATCGTTGCAACCATGTGGGTGTGGGTGATGGCGTATTCTGCAATCAAGCGCAGCATCTCAACGGCATCCCACTTATCCATCATCACGATGCCGACTCCGGCGTTCAGCGGCGAGGTTACGTTGAACGCCAGAGGAGCAGCGTGATAGGCAGGCCCGGTGCACAAGTTCCTGTCGACACCAGCACGTCCTGAGGCGAGAGATTGCGCATTGGAGCGCTGCACAGGCGGCTGCCGGCGATAAACTCCTTTCGGCCGCCCCGTGGTGCCTGAGGTGTACAACATCGTGGACCCGCGGACGGGCTCTTCGATATCGCCGACACCGTAGCCTGCAATCGCGGCATCGAAGTCATCGAAACCGGGGATATCGCCACTGACCGACAAACGCAGCGAACAATTGACGGTGTGATCGAGTACGTCACCGGCGGTTGCGAGTCCTGCGTCATAAACGACCGCCTTGGCTTCACAGTTGTCGATGATGTACCCCGCTTCCTGCGCAGTGAGATGAAAATTGACCGGCGTGAAGCGGATACCCGTGCGCAGTGCTGCGGCGTAAGTTTCAAGAAATTCTGGCCGGTTTCTGCTGACCACCGCCACACTATCACCGGCGCCTACGCCATGCTCGAGCAGCAGCCGGGCAAGTTGGTTGGTTCTCGCGTTGAGTTGGGCAAACGTCCGGTCGCCATAAGCCGTCGCCAGTGCGAGGTCGTCCGCCTGGCGAGCTGCATGATAGGCAAGCGCCATACCATGCTGGAATGCATCTTCGAATTCCGCGTTCTCTGACAAATCTTCACTCACCGCACTCTCCCGTGCTCAAGCCTGCGAGCATGCCAGCCCACGTAGTTACAAAAAAAGTTTCAAAAGTGAGGTGCAAGCGCCACCGCAGCCTCCTGGCCGTCCTGACCCACCAGCCTCAGGCCTTCTGCGTCCTGGAAGAGCACCAGGCCGTCGAGGTAGCCGACCTCGCAGGCACCGACAGGTTGACCCAGCAAGCGGTCGCGCAAAAGATATAGCGTCATGTCGTGTGAAACGCAGATGTCGAGCTGCTGCTCTGTGAGGGGTGCTGCGAGCTTTGCAGCCAGCACCTGCAATACCAGCGAGGCAGCAAGCTGCGGGGCAATCATCGCATCATCGGGCACGCTACCTGCGAACCACTGTTCCATATACGGCACCAGCCCGCCGGCCTGATTCATGCCGCGCCACATCTTCATCTGATCGAGCGCGTAGAACACACCCAGCGCCTCCACCGGGCGGTGGCGGGTGACGTCACCTCCATGGCGGGCATGTTCGGCCAGAATTAATTCAGCGGTTTCCATGCAGCGCGCAGGCGGGCTTGCGTAACCGCGCAGCGTGTGCCATTTGGGCAGCCGTTCACCCAGCCGCCGCGCCAGCATTCTGCCCTCATCGGTCAGGGGATTGTCCAGATCATGTATCTGCGGATGGTACTCCCGGGCGGAATGCCGCAGTAGAACAACCGCGTGATGGATACCACGCTCGGTGACGTCTGCAATGAGTTCGACGATGGCATCCCCGCAGGCAGTCATGCTGTCATCCCGTAGCGTTGCTAATTCGTCTGTATTAGTATCGAAAATTCGCCTTTTCTGCAGGACTTTTTTAAATGGCCGCAGGCTCTCTAGCAAGTAGCCGCAGGCGCTCTAGCAAGTAGCCGCAGGCGCTTTATAAGCCGCGCCATGCGCTGCGGCTGGGAAAACGTACAATTACGGAGAACAGACAGATGGGACGACTAGATGACAAAGTTGCGGTAGTTACCGGCGCAGGTCGCGGCATCGGCCGCGAAATTGCAATGCTTCTGGCACGTCACGGCGCCAAAGTGGTAGTGAACGATCTGGGTGGTAACACCGACGGCACCGGCACGGGGAAGATAGCCGACGACGTGGTTGAAGAAATCCGCGCAGCCGGTGGAGAAGCCGTATCGAATACCGATTCCGTGGCGGAGGTGGCCGGTGGCGAAGCTCTGCTGCAGACAGCAATCGAGGCGTTCGGCGGTCTGGACATACTGATCAACAATGCCGGGATACTGCGCGACAAAACCATTTTCAATATGGCGGAGTC
>JAPUFN010000253.1 GCA_027293665.1 Gammaproteobacteria bacterium
GGTTCCACGAAGTACGGGGATCGTATCGCGTTAGTTTTGTTGGCAGGCATCACGGTCATCATCATTGCAATCAACCTGCCTGCAATCGGTGGCTTCATCAACTTCGTACTCACGATAATCGGTATCGGTTTAATCGTGCAACGACTGCTCGCCACCCTGGCTGCGCGCGATTCGGCAACCACGGACACGGTTTGATGTCCGCGTAATCATCTACCCGCGTGCGCGTGTAGAATTGCACCATATGAGCGAGAAATTTATCGACGGTGTTGCATGGATTGCCAGCGAATTTTGCTATTACGTAGGTCTGACCTCTGCAGCTCTTGTTCTTCCGACGATCACGCTTATGTTGTGGATGATGAGTCTGGCAGATAAGGCCGACCCGAACTATTGGTATATCCTGATCGCCTGGGTATTTGCGTTGCTGTTGTTTGCCGTTGGTGTCGGGTTGAAAAACTGGCTCGTTTCGCGCGAGGGATAGCAATGTCAACGCAGCGCAAAAAGCCAGCGTCCAACTATTCGTTACAGCACCACACCCTCGTCCTTCAGACGCTCGAACGCTTCTGCGTCTAGCCCTATCTCGCTGAGCACCTCCAGCGTCTGCTCGCCGTGACCCGGGCTCGGCCGCGCAACTGGCAATCTCGTGCCCCCAAACCTTGCTGGTGAGCGCACAACGCGCATTTTTCCGATAATCGGATGCTGGATGTCTATCAGTGTTTCGTTGGCTTCAATTTGAGGCTGTGACAGAACTTCGTCATGCGTGTGGCAGCGGGCGCACGGCACGTCATTTTCCCGCAACCCGGCGATCGCCTCTTCCGTCGTCATTTCCAGGAACCTGTCTGCCAGCAGCTGGCCGAATTCTTCGTAGTTTGCTATCAGGTTTTCCAGCGAATTGAATCGTTCGTCTGTTAATAGTTCTTCCATGCCAACGGCTTTCAGGAGACCGGCGCGCTGTTTGTCGGTGGCCGCAGATATGGTTAACCCACCATCTTTCGTTAATGTGAGTTCGTACAACAGATCCCCAAGAAGTGGCTGCGGTTCGATATCGTCATCCAGCAGGGTATGGTTCATGAAACCATCTGGAAAAATGAAAAACAGCCCGGCATCCAACATAGACAGGTCGATGTGCTGTCCCTCGCCGGTCCTTTCTCTGTGTAAAAGTGCTGCGGTGACCGCCTGGCAGGCGGTGTAAGCCGTGATTTTGTCGCACATGAGGTTGCGGACAAATTCCGGTGCCTCTTTGCCTTGCGAAGCGGTGAATCCGGCATGTGCCTGGATGATTGGATCGTAGGCCGGTGCATTGCGCAACGGTCCCTGTGTGCCGAAGCCGGATATCGCCATGTAAATCAATCGCGGGTTCTCAGCCCGTAACGCCTCACTGCCGAGGTTTAAGGAATCCATTACCCCGGGCCGGAAATTCGATATGACAACATCAGCCTTACGGAGCAGCTCTTTAATGAGCTTCTGCCCCTCCGGATGTTTCAGATCCACCCGAATGGATTCCTTCCCGCGATTGCAGTTCGCAAACAGTCCGGACATGCCGCCTTTCTGAGTACCCAGTGAGCGCATCGGATCACCCGCATCGATAGGCTCGACCTTGATTGCACGCGCGCCCTGCTCCGCCAGCATCATGGTGGCGAATGCAGCGGTTATCATGGTGGAAAATTCCACGATCGTTATATTTTCAAGGGGTTTCATCGTTCACCTCGTCGAGCGACCTGCAACCGCCCAGCATGTTCAATATCCTGCGCTCCTGGTCAAGTTTAGCCAGGCGCCTTCAAGAAAGGCCCATCCACACACGATCTACGACCATCGGGTGCCGTACACGCGCCACAGATTCCAACTCCGCATTTGGTCAAGTAATCAATGGCGCTGAAAATCTGATCGTCACCACAGAACTTTTGCTCGACCTCAATCGCCGCGTGCACCATAGGCTCGGGACCGCAGTTGTAAAACACGGTGTTGGCAAGCTCGTCAATTGATAGCGATTCCAGATGTTGTTGCAACAATGCCGTGACGACTCCGTGGAAGCCACGACTGCCATCGTCCGTGGCGATGTGCACGGTGGCGCAGGCTTCGCTCTCCTCGACAAAATAGAGGCGCGCAGCACTCCGTGCACCCATGAAGATGTCAGCATTGCCATGATCGCGCGCAAGTTGAAACACCGCGGCCAATCCGGTGCCACCTGCGACGGCGACAATTCTTTTTGTACGGCTTGGATCGGCCGCCTGGCCGTATGGGCCGCGTACGTAAGCTTGTGTGCCGGGTTGCAACTTCATGAGTTGCTTCGTGAACTGGCCGAGATCAATGACCACAAGTGAAAATGGATCATCGGTCAGCGCAGAAAAAGGCTTTTCTCCGAGGCCGGGTATCCACAGGAATACGAACTCCCCTGCCTTGAGGTCTACTTTGCGGTCGAAGGTGAGGATGGAAATATCATCGGTCACGCGTTGGTTTTCGACCAGTGTGACGGGGCGAAAACTCATATCCACGTCGTACTGCACGAGTGACTCCGATGTGTTGTCTGCACATGCAAAGTCATTTTCGAGCACTTTAAAATAGTCTTCGATCTCAATTGTCGTCATTCCGGTCAGCGCCGAGCCAACCCCGAAAATCGTCGCGCCAGCAGAACGAAATGCTCTGACGTCGTCGGCACAGCTGATACCACCGCAACCGATGACGGGGACAGCCACTCGTTCGGCGATCTCCTGCACACACTTGAGCCCGATCGGCAACACACCTTTACCGGAGAGTCCTCCCAGCCCGTTGCTGAGCACCGGCTGGCCGTGCGCACTGAAGTAGCCGGGGCCGACGGTGTTGATGGCACACAACGCATCAGCACCACCGGCCACCGCTGCCTCGGCGATGTCCGCGATGTTATCGACGTTGGGCGTGAGTTTCGGCACGACCGGAACATCTACTGCTGCTTTCACCGCGGCAGTGATCTCCCGTACCAGATCTGGATCCTGACCCATTGCCACGCCATAGCCGTCCGCGTGAGGGCAGGACAGGTTCAGTTCCAGGCCGTCGCTGTACGGCGCGAGGATTCGTGCGACCTCGACGAATTCTTCAACGCTCCCACCGAATATAGATGTCAGCAAGAACCGATCTGGTGGAATTTCCAGTTCAGCGAAAAGTTCTGCCGAACGCTTCGCGCCAGGGTTGGTCAGTCCTACGGCGTTCACGAAGCAGCCAGGCGCGTACTGGCTCAATACGGGTTCGCGGTAGCCCAGGCGAGGCTCAAAACCAATGCTCTTGGTCGTCATCACACCAATCTGGGGGACGTTGCGAAACAGATATTCGATGATTGGCACCGCTGTAGCCACGATCCCGGACGGGATGGTAAACGGGCCGCTCAGCGTTTTGCCCAGAAACTCAGTTCTCAAATCTGACGAGCTCACAACTGTGCCTGCGATGGGGTCAGGAATTCTACCCACAATTAGTGCCGTTCGTTAGCCTTTAGCCTTTTGAGCGCACTTATCAGCCTAAGACCCGATACACAAAAGGCTAAAGGCTAAGACCCGGTACTACTTCACGTTTTCTGGGGGGGTTCGTACCTAAAATAGTGGTTCCTCGCATGGAATGGTGTGGATCTTCACATGAACGGAATCATGAGACTCTTCCTGCTCGCCGCATTCGGCGTGCTCTTGAGCGGCTTTGCTGCAGCTTCCGACGAAGCCGACGCGGATTATCTGGCGCAGGTGGTGCAACACAATCAGAACGTTGTGGCCGCATCGTGCCGCGCGTCCCTGCCCCCGGAAGCGAAATCCTACTACAACGTGAACGGACTTCTGCTGGAAGCCCACGACTACTGTATGTACCTGGCAATTGAGTACGTCCGTCGGCACATGCAGAAGATGCAGGCACCCGCTCCGCAAATGTACATCGCTGAGGAAGAAACTTCCGAGCCGATCCGCAACGCTATTGCGGATATTGGCGATGCAGGTGTTGGCACAACCGCGGAAGAATAAACTTTTCTCTCGAACAGAACCGCTTTAACCGCCGTTCGCAGCGAGTGCATCGTAGCCGTAGAGCCAGTCGAGTACGTTATCCTGGACCACTCCCGCGACCCGATTGCGCAGCCAGGCCTGAATCCCCGTCAGGTGAAAAACTTTCGCGTTGCGGCGTGAGCCACTCTGAATTCGCGCCGTGCGCGCCTGCCGCGAGATTTCGTAACGCTTGAGCTGCGCGGCAACATCACCGCCTCCAGCAACCAGTCGCGAGAGTACGGCCCCGTCTTCGATGGCCATTGCCGCACCCTGCGCCATGAAAGGCAGCGTCGGGTGACAAGCATCTCCAAGCAGGCTGACTCGGCCCCTACCCCACTGCGGCATCGGCGGTCGATCGAACAACGCCCACTTGTAACAAGCAGCGGGATCCATGTTCTCGATGAGCACACGAACTGTGTCATGCCACCCGGCAAAGTCGGCCTTGAGCTCCGCATGGTCTCCGCGCTCACTCCACGACTCCACCTCCCAACCGGATTTTTCGACGACACACACACAGTTCACAAGCTCACCACCGCGAACGTAGTAATGAACAAAATGTTTGTTTGGGCCCCACCAGGCAGTAGCCATGGGACGAACGAGATCCGCTGGTAGCCGCTCAGCCGGAACCAGGCCACGCCAGGCCACGCACCCGGTGAAGGTTGCAGCCTCGGGACCAAAAAGAGCCGATCGCACAACAGAATGAATGCCATCTGCTCCGATCAGCAGTGCACCCTGGTAAGACCCATCTCCCGTGCTGAGAGAAACGCCAGCGTCATCCTGCTCGAACTCTTCGACGCGGGCGCTTGCATGCAGCGTAATGTTCTGCGTCGAGTCTGCCGCCTGGCACAACACCTGCATCAGATCAGCACGATGAATGTGATAGTAAGGTAGACCATAGGTATCCAGAACGTGCTGACCAAGACGGCTGCTGGAGATCACCCTGCCGCTGCGCCAGTCACGCATCTGTGCGCCCTCGGGCACAAAAGCGACTTTACGTAGAGCAGACTCGAGTCCGAGGTCATGCAATACCCGCGTGCAATTGGGGCTGAGTTGAATACCCGCACCAATTTCAGAAAATTCGGGCGATTGCTCATACACCTGAACGTCGAATCCACACCTGGCAAAGCACAGCGCGGCGGTCAT
>JAPUFN010000254.1 GCA_027293665.1 Gammaproteobacteria bacterium
CACCCCTTGTGGGGATCATAGGCGCGCTGCCACAGACGGCTGCCGGTTTCCAGACCATTGAGCCAGGCGCTGGGCTGCTTGGCGGCAAATTTGACGAAATTCTCAATTGCACCGGCGACGAGCTGGGCCGGCGTCTGTTGCTCGGTCTTGGAGAAAAATCCGCTCGGCGCCGGTTCAACATCCCGCGGCTGAGGGGTTACATCCATGATCGTCTGCAACATTGTCTGGCCGGCCACACCATCGAGGCAGGCGTGGTGGGCGCGGTTGTAGTAGGCAATACGCCCGTCTTCGAGACCGCCGAGCACCCACAGGTCCCACAGCGGCTTACTTCGATCAAGCGCGGTCTCGTGCAACCGGGCTACGGTGGCTTCGAGCTCGGCCCGGCCACCCGGCGCTGGCACCTGCGTCAGATGCACATGATTGTCGATATCGAACGCTGTATCGCGCACCCAGACCGGATGATCGAGCCCGAACGGCACGGCCTGAAGCTTATTGGTGAAGTACGCCACCAGATGGATGCGCTGCAACAACATTGCCTTGAATTGTTGGACAAATTGCGCCACAGCCACCCCTTCGGGCAGCTCGAGAATCTGTACCGAGGCTATGTGCTGTGGACTACGATTCGTCTCTGTATAGAGAAATCCAGCATCCAATGCGCCTAGTTTGATCACTACTTCACTCCTTGTGTAAATTTTCCCGGGTGAACGTGCACCCTTAATTTCAAGAAATGCAATCCACATGCCAGCTTGCATAAGAAGCTAACTTGTTGAAAACAAACACTTAAAACTTTTCGGCTCAGCGATCGCCCGAACTTTTTTAGTGCAACAGTGGCCGGTTCTGCGCCGGATTGGTGCGATGCGGGAGGGCTGAAGGCGCGCATTGTAGCCATCTGGCGTGTCAGCGCAATGGCAAATTGCGACTTCGCCCGCAGTTTTTCTAGGCTTACGTGCGTTTAATACCGTCTGAATGAAGGCGCGAATTGCCGTTTTGCAATGCAGCAATTAGAGGTTGACCCATCCTTCATTCTTCGTAACACTTCCGTAACTTTCTTCGGATGACATATCGGGTGTATGAAGAACTAGAGATACGTGACCGAAAAACTCAAAGCCCGTCGACCCTGGACTCGGCTCTGGAGCTTCCCAGAGTGGTCCTGGAGATGACCTCCCTGACATATGCCTGGCCACTCCTGGCCAGCGGTCCTCGCGGAGACGGCCATTGCGTCATGTTCCTTCCCGGCTTTACCGCAGGCGATCAATCCACCCTCATCCTGCGACGCTACCTCTCCCGCCTCAACTATCAGACACTGCCGTGGAAACTCGGCCAGAACACCGGCAGTTACGATCTACAGGACCGGTTGCTCGACCGGTTCGAACAGGTTCTGCAGGAGCATCCCGGCAAGATCAGCCTTGTAGGACAGAGTCTGGGTGGCATTTTCGCCCGCGTGCTCGCCACTCAGTGGCCGGAAAGAGTCCGCCAGGTCATCACCCTGAGTGCGCCCTTCGCCTCCGCAAGTCCAGAATCCACCAACGCACTGGTCGGCCGGCTGTATCGGTATGTCTCCGGCATGTCGCACGATGAGATGCGCGATCAGATGCAGGAGGTCCCGTCCGGGCCGCTGGCGATGCCGAGCACCTCGATTTACACGAAGACCGATGGCGTGGTTCATTGGTCGACCTGCCTGGAAGCCGAAGGCGAACAAACTGAAAATATTGAAGTCCTGGGCAGCCATTCCGGCATGGGCTTCAATCCCCTGGTGCTGTACGTGCTCGCCGATCGTCTGGCTCAGGCCGACGGCCAGTGGCGGCCGTTTGAACGAAATATCGGCTGCCGTGGACTGATGTTTCCGAAGCCCGCCGCTCTGGCGGGGTAGCCGTGCGAGAGTTCAAGAAGTACCCCAACCGCAGGCTCTACGACCTGCACGACAGCCATTACGTCACCGTGGACGACGTCCGCAAGCTCATCCTGGAAGGCGAAAGCATCCATGTGATCGACAGCAAGGATGAGGCAAACATCACCCGTCAGATCTTGTTACAGATTCTTTCCGAACAGGAAGCCGAAGGCCACGAACCGGTGCTGACGAACCGGGCGATCGAACAGATCATCAGGTTCTACGGCGACAACGTCGGCAGCGTGGTTTCACGCTACATCGAGCAGAGTATTCTGACCTTTCTCGAACACCAGGATCAGCTGCGTCGCCGCATGCGCGAGATGAGCGATCTGAACCCGTTCAACTTCATGCGCCAGGCAGTGGATCGCACGTTCCAGGAACCTAAGAAAAGCGCAAAAAAGGAAGATAGCGCCGAAGACAAATGAGCCGTGGCTGCATGTATGGGCCGACTAGGTACGCTGTTCAGCCAGACTTTTTGCGACAAGCCGGTAGACATCCGCATTAAAACCAAGCCCCGAGTGTGATCCTTCCACGACATGGTGCGTGACGTTCGGGTTGAGGTCATCGACACAAGCCTGCCAGGAGACCACGCCGTCAGTCTTTGAGTAAATCGCGGTGATCGGTGTGTTGATGGGTCGTTGTTGCCGTTCACGCAGCATTCGATTTATCTGGTCGGCAGTCAGCCCGGACTGCGCCATCACCAGGCGCCCGATGCTTGAAGCGTTCACACCGCCACGAACCGGACTGCCCATCGTGACGACGTTTTTGATCAGGTCAGGCCGGTCGCGCGCGATCTCCCGGCTGAGCGTACCACCACGGCTCCAACCGACGAGGCTTGGAAGCTCGTCCGCGTGTTCAGATATTCCTTCGAGCTTCTCGATCAGCGGCGGAAGATATTGCATCATCGCACCACGATTGAGGCCCATGCCCCAGGCCGACACCGAGTAACCCAGAGAGCTGAGGAAGCGCCGCAGGAGCCAGGTGGACGAATCGTCGGCCATGAAACCGGGCAGCACCATCACTGGCCCCTGTCCGTGCTTGACCTGCATACGCAGCAAAGGCAACTGCAGCATCAGCATCGACACTTCCGCACCGACCCTTCCTTCGAGCATCATGTGCCAGCGTGGCGGTGGTGCAATTTGATCATCACCCATCGGAATTTCCCCTGCTCACGATCCGTACAGCCGGTTCAGATCGGCATAGGCAGCCGGATCGAGGTCTCTATCGATGAGCGCCGGATCATCCGGCCCATAACGGTGGGCACGGAACGTGATGTTGATGTTACCGCCGAGGCGCGGATTGCTCACATAAAATGGATTGACGTACTCCCAGATGATCTCTTTACCGTGGGTCACCTCGAACATGCGCCCGACGGCAGAATCACAGATCAACGTGTTGCCGTTGCGCAGTCTGTCGACGCTGCCCGCCATGAAACTGTAGAAATGAAAAGGCGGATTGTCGGCATACTCCCACACCACCTCCTTGGTCTCGAGATCGATTTCCAGCGCCCGGGAATACTCAATGTTGCCCTGACGATGCGCACCGTTGTCAAAGAGCGTCATGTTGCCGTTTGGCAGTATCTTCGCATCATGCTGGTGGGCGATGACGCCCCTGCCCCATTTCCATTTGAATTCACCAGAAGCCGGATCGATGGCGGCAATCGTATCGATCCGCCGCAAGCTGACCAGCCAGTCACCCTCCGGCGTGGTTGAGATCGAGTTGGCATGCGTCCATTCCAGACGATGATCGATGGGGCAGATTGAATCGGCAACGGGATCGAGGTGATCCCAGGACTGCCATTCGTTGATCACGTCGCCCGCTTTATCGACCTCCAGAATGACATCACCCAGCATCTCCGCGGGATCATCTTCTGCGGTGAAACCACCCTGCACACGCTCGGAGTTCTCCTGCGACATCCAGCGCCAGGCAAGCAGCAGTGTATTGCCATTGGCTAAACGCTCATGGTCAT
>JAPUFN010000255.1 GCA_027293665.1 Gammaproteobacteria bacterium
CCCTATGGCGTCGATCTCATCGCACCGACCAGCATGGCGGTGACGGACGACAATACGACCCCGGAAGAAATCCTGGCAATGGTGCCCGATGAGCATCGATCCTTCGCTTTGAACATTCTGGCGCAGCATCAGATCGATACGGCCGACGTGTACGAAAATCAGCGGGCGGGGGGCGGCGGCTTTCTGACCGAAAGTCGTGCCGGCAACATCATCGATGTTTCCTTTGCACACCCGATCAAGCTGATTGCCAACGCACTCGGTGTGCCGCCGCGTTATATGCTCGATATGGGCAAGGCGAATAACGTGATCGTCGCCGCACTCGTGGGCGCGAAAGAGCACGCGGTCAAGCAGGTTGAAGCTGGGGTCGACGTGCTGGTCGTCGCCGGTACGGAAGCGGGCGGACATTGCGGGGAAGTCTCCACGCTGGTGCTGGTCCCAGAGGTCTGCGATGCCGTGAAAGACTATGACGTGCCGGTGCTTGCTGCCGGTGGAATTGTGACTGGCCGGCAGATGGCGGCATGCATGGCAATGGGCGCCGCCGGTGCCTGGACGGGCTCGGTCTGGTTGACCACAACCGAAGCCGAGACCTCACCGGTCATCAAAGAGAAGTACGTTCAAGCGAGTTCCAGAGAGACGGTTCGCTCGCAGGCCCGCACGGGAAAGTACTCGCGCCAGTTGCGCTCGCCCTGGACCGATGCCTGGGAGTCCGAAGATGCGCCGCAGCCTCTGCCGATGCCGCTGCAGTCCCTGGTCAGCGAATCGCCGCTGGCGAAGATCACCAAGCTCGCCGAGGGCGGTCATCAGGGAGCCAGGCAGCTTGCCACGTCGTTCGTTGGCCAGGGCGTTGGCCTCATGAATGACATTCAGGATACGCGAACCGTGGTTCGCGAGTTCATGGAAGACTACCTGAGAGCCACCGAGCGTTTGAGCGCTACTCTCGAGTGAGAGACACGCTCAACGACTGATCCCACAGATTTCTGGCGCGCTCAACGGCCCAGCGAACGCAGGTTTTCCTCATGCTTCTCGCGATCGATCCGATACATCGCCAGACAACCGATCATGATCATCCAGATGGTGAACACGGCTGGCACATAAAGCGCGCCCAGGCGAAACAGAGCCTCCTCGGGTACATCTGCCGGCAGGACGCCAGGCGGAAAATTCGCAACGGTCAGGATCGCCGTTGCTGAGACCACGCCGAATCCCTGGACGAATTTGCGGGTAAAGGTAACGGCGGCAAAGAATACGCCTTCTGAGCGGCGCTTGGTCTTGATCTCGCTTTCCTCGACCACGTCGGCAATCATCGATGCCATCAGCGTCTGGAAGCAGATGATCAGTGCGACATCCAATACAGTCATCGTCACTACGATCGGGAAGAGCAGGGGATCGCCGTTCGCCGGCAGGACGTCGATGAGTCTGAGGAATACGGGGAGAGGGGCGGTGCTGAACGCAACAATGCCAACGCCGATGACACCTTTCTTCTTACCGTATCTGCGCGAGATGTAAGGCGAAAGCGTAAATGCCAGCACGGCTGAGATCACGACGGAAATCGAAATGACGCCAATCTGATCGGTCGTAAAACCCCAGAAGAACGTGTTGAGGTAATAGGCTAAGCCAGCAGCGATACCGGTTGCGACTGCGCCGAAGAGTGCCGCGAGGAAGAGCGCGAAAAAGGATCGGTTCGCGAGCGTTTCGAAGAGTTCTCGAAAGATGCGGGCGATCGTTATCTTCTGCTTGGGCGGGGGTGAGCGCAGATACGGGATTCTGCTGTGCGTGCCGGTCGCGGAGAGCATTATCGCTGTGAAAATTACGAGCGACGCAACGAGACCCATCTGCCCGAAGCCTTCGATGTTGAACATGCCGTTTTCTATGGTCTCTGTCGGCACGAGTAGTGTCGTTAGCGCAAACGTGGCCATCAAAGTCCCGCCGGTCCAGCCGAAGAAATACCGAAAGCTCAACAATTTCGTGCGCTGATCGTAGTCGTCGCTAAGTTCAGCCACCAGTGCGGAACTTGGGACTTCGTACAACGTGATCAGAGTCCGAATGAGAATGGCAAGCATTGTGATATAGGGAAATAGCTCGTTGCCTTCGAGCGAGTCGGGTGGATTCCAGATGAAGAAGTAGGAAACGGCTACCGGTACTGCCGCAAAATACATATAAGGGTGACGCCGTCCCCAACGCGAGTGGGTATTGTCCGACATGTAGCCGACCAAAGGATCGCTCACGGCATCAAACATAAGTGCAATCAGCAGAGCCATGCCAACGAGCGGCGCATCAACACCCATGACCTGACTGTAGAAAATCAGAAGGAAGTAGTCGAAGCCATTGTTCTTAACGCCGTAGGCA
The DNA here is from genome assembly GCA_027293665.1 of Gammaproteobacteria bacterium. GTDB lineage: Bacteria > Pseudomonadota > Gammaproteobacteria > Pseudomonadales > Azotimanducaceae > SZUA-309. Next base: position 2,344 of record JAPUFN010000255.1, read on the forward strand.
ACGGAGCCGACGCCGTAGGCAATCTTGGTGAATAACGAAGGAGGACCGATCTCCGCCACTGGTGTGCTGACCGCGGGTGTTTCCGCCATGCGGGAAGTTTCCTTGCTGGTTTTTGCAACATGGTACTCAGTACGACGTGTCAATAACAATCCCGTTGCTTGAACCTGAGTGGAGCCGGGTTTACAGCCATATTCAAGCGAGCCGTTTACCCTGGAGATGGAGGTGGTTGGATTCGTGTCGTAACGGTAAGCTCCGCAGCCGGGCACAATTTCAGGAGCCAGTCATGAAAGTCGTTCGAATCGTCGCCATCGTGTTTGGCGTGTATGTCGTATTGGGGATGAGTATCGATGCTGCGATCGGCTATTTTCAACCGCAGAGCGAGGCTACGCTTGTGCTGAGGACCTATGGTGAAGCCGGTGATAGCAAAGATACGGTGCTTTCTTTGCGTGATGACAACGGCCAACTCTGGGTGGAGTCAGGTCACTGGTTTCGTGGCTGGTATTACCGGGCACTGGCTAATCCGAACGTCGAGGTGATCCGCGGTGAAAGTGTTCAGCCCTACCGCGCTGTTCCGGTGAATACCGATGAGGCCGTGGAGCTGATGACGAAACTCATGGGTAAGGGTCAGGGCGCGGGCTACTGGGTGGGCCGCGTAATGCTGCTTTTTGCGCCGATCAAACCCGTACGGTTGGAGCCGCGAATGGAGCTTGCGGAGTAGTCGAGGGCTGCGTCTGCATGCTAACAAGCGCATACAAACAACAACAGGAGTAAGCGAGTTTGAATAATCTGTTCTCTATCGAAGGCAAAGTCGCCCTGGTAACCGGCGGCTCCCGCGGTATCGGTGAAATGATCGCCGCCGGATTTCTGGCAAATGGGGCGAAGGTCTACATCAGTTCGCGAAAAGCCGATGTCTGCGATGCCACGGCTGCCCGATTAGCCGAACAGTTTGGTGGGGAGTGTATCTCGATTCCGGCGAATCTGGCAGAACTGGCCGGCATTGAAGCCACAGCAGCAGAACTCGAAAGTAGAGAAGACAAGCTCGATATTCTGGTGAACAACGCCGGCGTCTCCTGGGGTGCACCTTTAGATGAGTTTCCGGAAATTGGTTGGGACAAGGTGATGGACACTAACGTGAAAGGCGTGTTCTTCCTCACTCAGAAGTTATTGCCACTGTTGCGGCGATCGGCGACTCACGAGGATCCCGCACGGGTCATCAACATTGGTTCGATTGACGGGATCAAAACTCCGATATTCGAAAATTTTTCCTATGGCCCGTCGAAAGCGGCGGTACATCATCTGACTCGAGTCATGGCGGCGCATCTGGTCAAAGAAAACATCATCGTCAACGCGATCGCACCGGGTCCATTTCCGACTTACATGCTCAGCACTGGTGTCGGCGGTGGTGGCGATACCGAAGCCGTGGATTGGGACGCACTCGGCCAGGGCAACCCGCGGGGGCGCGTCGGGACCGCTGAGGACATCGCTGGGCTCGCGATATTTTTGAGTTCACGTGCGAGCGCTTTCACCGTGGGGGAGGTAATCACCTGCGATGGTGGTTCGGTGGTTGCCTGATCGGATCGCGTATCAGGGACTCGCGGCAACCTCTTTCGTTGGTGTCAGACGAACAATCTGGCCACCGGCGGCATGCTCCAACAGCAGATAAATCTCCCCATTGGGGCCTACTTCGAGATCTCGAATTCTAGCGAGGTTTTGAATCAGAGTCTCTCGGTGCACGAGCTTGTTTTTCTCGATGACCATTCGGTATAACTCAGTTGCCTTCAATGTGCCCACGATGAGGTTGTGGCGCCATTGCGGGAAAGCGTTGCCTTCGTAAAATACGAAGCTCGATACCGCCGGTGAAGGCGTGAGATCGACTATCGGCTGTTGAATGTCTTTCAGTTCAAACTCGATGCCCAAGCGCTTCCCGTGATCGACAGTCGTGCCGTTGTAGTTCATTCCCTTGGAGTACAGCGGCCAGCCGTAGTTCTTGCCGGGCAGGAGTAGATTTATTTCGTCGCCACCACGCGGTCCGTGCTCGGTACCCCACAGTTGTCGGTTGCGTACATCGAATTCCAATCCCTGCGGACTGCGATGGCCGTAGGTCCAGATTGTCTTCACCGCTCCAGCGGTGTCAACGAATGGATTATCCAGCGGTATCCGCCCATCGTCGTGCAGGCGCAGGATCTTGCCATACGGAGTCGCGAGATTCTGAATGCCGGTGTAGGCCCCGGGTCCTTTCATGCCGATGCTGATGAAGACAAACCCTTCGGGATCGAATGCGATGCGGCCGCCAGCAGCCAGATCCGTTATGTCTGTGTAGACCTCGATGTCCGCTTTCCAGATGATCTCTTCGTCCACCCAGGCGCCGTCGAGGATACGACCGCGGATGAGCGTGTTCATCGATACCGGCCGATCGGTTTCTCTGCTCATTGCGTTGCAATCGCTACAGCGATCGGTGTAGTGCAGATAAACCCAGCCGTTTTCTTCGTAACGTGGGTGAATGGCGACATCGAGCAGCCAGCCCAGGCCATAGCTCAGTTGAATGCCGGTAACCCGGGCATCGTCGTACGTCGCTGGCGTTCCTGTGATGAAGTCTGACTTTCTGCCATCGCGGGAGATGATGCTCAGGCCGCGCATTTTTTCTGTCAACAGGATGCGTCCATCGGGCAGAGGTGCGATTGAGAAAGGCAGCGGGTCGAGGCCTTCGACCACCAATTCGAGTCGAAAATCGTGTTCTTCGCTATGCTGAATTCCTTCCGGCAGCACGAGTTCGCTGGCAATGTTGAAGTCGGTATACGTGAAGCCCGAGCGACTTTCGGCAACATAGAGCGCAAGGCTTTTGATCTGTTCACCGGTCAGGACTGCAGACCAGGCGGGCATGCCTTTGTCTGGGAATCCGTTGCTGATGCTTTGTGAAATACCGCCCACGGAATCGCCATGCATGAGGTCGACACCAACTAGAGGCGTTCCCTGTGCCGCACCCGTGAGGTTTTCGGCATGGCACACAGCACAGTTCGCGGTGAACAGGCTTGCTACCCCGCCGCCGATTCCCCGGTACTCACCCCGCTGTGATTCGCCCCGCGGTGCATCA
>JAPUFN010000256.1 GCA_027293665.1 Gammaproteobacteria bacterium
CCAACCCGCGGCATAGTGCGCGGGTCCCGCATAACGCCCGAGAATGCATTCCACGTCGACGCCGGCCGCAAACGCCGCAATCGTCTCCCGACCGGATCTGCCGAGTTGCTCGGCAAGCGCGAGTGCGGCTGGCGCCACCGGCACGGTCGGGTGACCGCTCATCGCCGTGTGGACGTCGTCGTAGTCGTGGGCATGCCCTGCTGCACCGTTGATCAAAGCGCTCTGTCGCGGGCTCGTCCGTTCGGTCGTACCGAAGATCTGCGTCTGCGCGTTGCACCCCTCAGCCGCGGCTTCAGCGCGCAGTACGCGTGCGAGTGGTTCGTCCGCACCGGCGAGGGTGACGCCGATGAAATCGAGTATCGCCTGTTTGGCAACCTCTTTTGCGGCTTCGGGAATTGTCTCGTAGCGGCTGTTCGCGATCCGTTCAGCCAGTTTCTGTGTCGCTGCCATCAGATCCTCCCCCGGGGAACCCATCGTCCTGATTGGTTTTACGCTAGCGAGATTGTCGCGGTATTGCAAAGACTCCGTAGGCCGGTCGTGCTTCAGCTGACCGCGGCTTTAGGTAGCTGCGGCTTTAGATGGCCGGCGCTTTCTGGTTCAATCGACAGCGAATCTCGTGATGTGCGTGAACTCAATGGCGCGACAATACTGTTCGCAGCTCAATTCGGCCGAGTCGATGTGGGGGACTGCGGAGCAGGTGGACGTCTGGCTGCTGCTGGAATACAAACCCGCCTGGCAGGCAAAAGTGCTTGCCGACAACGACCTGGCTGAACAAACTCGCAATTGGCTGGCGCAGTCGATCAGCCGTCTCAGCGACGCCGGCTACAAGGTTCGTCCACAATTTGTCCGACAGCCGGAGCTGGATCGTGACGATAGCCGGCTACTGGTGGCGGTCTCCGAGCGATTGCTGGAATTTTCCGGCACTGATTACGATTTCCTGCAATCCCTTGATCTGCTCGAGATCGTCCAAAACGCGCACACTTACCCGCAGCTCGAGCAACCGCGATACTTCGTCTGCACCAACGGCCAGCGCGATCTGTGCTGCTCCCGATTTGGCCTGCCATGTTACGCAGCCCTCCGCGAACGTCTCGGCGACCGGGTCTGGCAGGTGAGCCATCTCGGTGGTCATCGATTTGCACCGAATGTGCTCGTGCTGCCCGCGGGCGTGCTGTACGGGCGGGTAGATGTGGCATACGTGGCTGAATTCCTGCAGGCCACGGAAAGCAATACGCTTGATTTCTCTCGCCTGCGGGGGCGTTCGCGATATCCGGCACACGTACAGGCTGCAGAGGCGAGTCTCGGCGTGTCGGGTCTGAAGCTGCTCCATGTGACAGGCGACGACACGGCGGCAGAGGTAACTTTTGCCACGCCGCAGGAATCACTCAAAGTGGCTGTGCAACGCGCCACACAAGCGCTACCGGTGTTGAAGAGTTGCAGCGATGATGATGCGCAACCGATGTATCCTTACAGTCGTGCCTGATTCGCCGCTCTGGGATTCTCAGCGATTTTTGCCAGGTGGAATTCGCGACTACCGCGAGGCATCTCTTCGGTGACGAATCTGCGCAGTTCAGCGCTGAGCACTTCTGCACTACCTATTGCGATGAACGGCTTCGCGAGTGTTATCACATAGCGTTGACCCTGCTTGTTGAACAATTCCCGAAATAGCGTCATGTCCCGCAGTTCGGCGTGCAGCAAGTAAAAGAGATAGTAAATCAGAGAATTCCGCCCACGGATGTGCATCGGGATCACCGGGCAGGCGTAGCGTAAAGCCAGCGTCATTGCGGTCGGCTGCCACTCGCGTTCGACCAGGCCCCGCAGCGTGGGACGAGCCAGGCGCCCGGACGGAAAAATAACGATAACGCGCTCGTTGCGAAAAGCCTTCAGCAGACTGCGCACGGTTTCCTTGCGCTTTGCGTGGTCTCGCTTGTCATCGACCCACTCAACCGGCACGATCATCTCGCTTAGATCCGGGCAGACTCGGACAGCGTCCCGATTTGCGAAAAACGAGATATCCCGCCGCGTGTTCTTGAACGCATCGAACACGGCGATACCGTCGGCGACACCTGCTGGATGATTACACAGCACGATGACAAGTCCGTGCGCCGGCAGGTTTTCGAGTCCTTCACATTCCACGTTCATCTGTAATGTATCGCTGACGTAATCGAACACATCCAGTGCTTTCATGTCCTGGATATAATCGATCACTTCGATGGCGCGCTCATAACCGAGTATGGGATAGATCAATTTTTTGATGGCGCGCCACATGATGGGTTTGCGCATCAACTGCGCCGCGCGTTCTTCGATGAGTGTGTCTACGATGTGAGGCATGCTGAGACGAAAGTTTGGACTGCCTTGTTAAATGCATCTGCTGCTTCCATGTTCATGCCATGGCCTGCGTCGAGTTCTGCGATTGTCAGTTGCGGCATGTTTGCTTCGACATATGCCTTGTGTGCCTGGAATCGCCGTTCTCTAGTGCCGAAAATCAGCAGGGCGGGGCGCGGATTGCTGCTGATGAGGGTCCTCGCCGACACTTCTGGATTGGTGATTTCCAGAGTGCTCGCTATTCCTTCGGGGTTGTGCAGCGCTGCGTCCTGCACCAGTTGCGCCACCACCGACTGCGGAAGCTTGCGGGCGTGTTTCGGATGGACGGGTATGCGCTCCATGGCGGCATGTCCGCCGCTGCGAATGCCTGCGGCAACCTCGGCTGCGGAATTGCGCCAGTCAGCAACCTGCTGCTTGTCTGCAAGCCCGGAGGTGGAGTTGGTGAAGATGTGGCCGATCACGCGGTGTGGCTGTTCGACGGCATAGCGGATTGTCAGGCCGGCACCCAGGGAGTAACCGAGCACGAACCACTGCTCAACGCCGAGCGCCTCACGAATTACCTCGAAGCATTTCAGATAGTGTGATGGGCGGTAGCAGTCAGGATCTTCGGGGCTCGGCGATCGGCCATGGCCGAAGAGTTCCAGGCTGACCGGCTGGCAGAATTTCTGCAACGCGGCGATGTTGAGTGACCACTGTGCGCGACTGCTCAACAGGCCGTGCACCAGCAACAGGTGAGGGCCGCTGCCACCATGGGTTTCCCAGTGCGGCATTGCCGAAGAGTTATTCACTGCTGGATTAGTGGCCCGCTTACTCGCCCAGTGTTCGCTGGAAGTAGGCTTTGAGACGCTGCCAGGCGTCCAGTGCGGGCTGTGTGTTGACTGCGGGGTTGCGATCCACGTGCAGCCAGAAGCCGTGATTGACCTCATCGTAGATATGCACGTCGTTTGCGATACCGGCGCTGCGCAATGCCGCAACAAACGACTCCACCTGAGCCACGGGGATACCCTGGTCGTTGCGCGCGAACGTGCCGTACACTTCGTGGTGAATCTGTTTCATCTTCTCGGGGTCATCGAGCAGGCGGCCGTAGAAGATGGCGGTTGCGTCATGGGTGTCACTACCCAGAGCAAACGACAACGCCACCCCACCGCCATAACACCAGCCAACTGTCCCGATCTTGCCGTAAGTGTCCGGTCGAGCCTCGAGGAGCCTGACTGCCGCCTCCAGATTGCTGATGATCTCTGCTGGATCCGCCAGGGTCTCCCGCACCAGCGCCATGTTTTCATCTCGATTACTGCCGGTGCGGCCGCTGTAGAGATCGGCAGCCAGTGCGATGTAGCCTTCTGCGGCGATTGCATCGGCGGTTTCCTTGACCCTTAGGACCAGACCGTTCCACTCGTGGATCAGAATGACTGCGCCATGCGGCCCGGGCGTTGCCGGGACGGCGAGATAACCAAGCGTTTGCTCGTTGCCATCGTAGTAGGCAACTTCTGTCCCGAGCAGAGGTCCCGCAGCGCCGACGATGGCGGCAGGCAACGCATCGTCGGCCGTTGGCGAATAGGGCACGGCGGCAAATGCTGCACCTGCCATACCGGTAAAGACAACCAGCAGGATGCCAAGCGGCCCACTGTTTTTGAGCGAGTTAATCAGAGAGTTGATCTGCATGTCCGGCGGCGTCCGTTGACAGAAGTCAGCCTACCGTAAATCAGCCTGTTGTGATTAACCAGCCGCATACCTGGATCCGCGTGAGACGCGTGCGCAGCCGGTACCTGCGGCACGCATCCGGTGCCTGCGGCGCACATCTGGTGCCTGCAGGTAGTCACGTTATCATGTAGCTCGCACGATTCTGCATCGCAGAAACCGCCAGGGGCCAAACCGATACCGGGTATCTCCATGAACTGGACAACTGACGACACCGCCCAGCCCATTGTGATCATCACCACGGGTGGCACCATCGACAAGGTCTACTTCGATGCCAGCAGCGACTATGAAGTCGGAGATTCTGTCGTGGCTGAACTTCTCCACCAGGCCCAGGTGCGCCAGCCGTTTGAGGTGATCAGCCTGCTACGTAAAGACAGCCTGGATTTGACCGATGACCATCGGCGCTTGATCGCCTCGACAATCGATGAACGCACGGAGGCGAAGGTCGTGGTCACCCACGGCACCGATACGATGACGCAGACCGCGCAGATGCTGCTGGGTCTCGAGGGTAAAACCATTGTTTTGACGGGTTCGCTCGCACCGGCCCGGTTCGCGCAAAGCGATGCGGTGTTCAACATCGGTATGGCCTTCGCCGCGGTGCAGACGCTTGCATCAGGCGTCTACATCGTGATGAACGGTCAGGTCTTTGCCGCGGACAGTGTCCGCAAGGACAAAGGCCAAAACGCCTTTGTCGAGTGTTAGACTCGGGCAATGGAGGGGATCACCCATGGCATATGATTTGCTGGTAAAAAACGGTGTCGTGATCGATGGCTCCGGCGGCGCGCGTTACCGGGCGGATGTCGGCATCAGTGCTGGCAGGATTACAAAGATCGGACGTATCAACGAAAAATCAGCGCGTGTGATCGATGCGGAGGGCCACGTCGTGACACCTGGTTTCGTTGACGGTCACACGCACATGGATGCGCAGATCTTCTGGGACCCGATCGGCTCGTGTTCGTGCTACCACGGTGTTACTACAGTAGTAATGGGTAACTGCGGCTTCACGCTTGCGCCCTGTAAGGAAGAGCAGGCCGACCTCGTATTCCGTAATCTGGAACGCGCAGAGGACATCTCCCGCGACGCCATGCTCACCGGCATTAAATGGAGCTGGGAGACCTTTCCGGAATATCTCGACACGATCGATGCACTGCCGAAAGGCATCAACTATGCCGGCTACATCGGTCATTCAGCGCTGAGAACCTACGTCATGGGTGAGCGCGCTTTCACGGATGCAGCGACTGAAGATGATCTCAGTGCGATGTGTTCGCACGTTTGCGCTGCCGTGAATGCCGGCGCAATCGGTTTTTCCACATCGCGCACCTTCAATCACATCACGGCGGACGAACGTCCCGTTGCCAGCAGGGTTGCGCTATGGGATGAGGTGCGCGCCATCGTCAACGCGATGGGCGAGACCGGCAAAGGCATGTTCGAAATTGCCGGTGAAACGCCGGGTCGCGACCCGGAACGCATTCGCGAATATCACCAGCGGCTGAAAGATCTTGCAGTCGAATCGGGCGTGCCGCAAACCTGGGGAATGTTCAGTGTGCGAGCGGCGCCCGACTTGTGGCGGCCTTACTTCGACCTGCTCGATGAAACCGCACAGGCAGGTGGCCGCATGTATGCCCAGGTACACAGTCGGGCGTTGAATGTGTTGCTGTCGTTCGAGGCACATACGCCGTTCGACAACTGGGATGTCTGGCGCGACGTCCGGGCGCTGCCGCTGGAAGAACAAAAGGCAAAACTGCGAGACCCGGCAGTCAAGGCAAAGCTCATCGAAGTCGCGAGCCAGGATTACAAGGGACCGCGCATCGTCGGCGCAGAAGCCCGGCCGCCGCGCTGGGAGTGGGTCTACCCGATGTTCGATATGTCCTATGCAGGACCCAGCATGGCGGAGCTTGCTGCCGAGCGCGGTGTGCATCCAGTGGAACTCATGATTGATCTC